>DATFFV010000313.1:0-3458 GCA_035249885.1 Gammaproteobacteria bacterium
GCGAACTGCACGCCGCCGATCTCCGATACGAGACCGCGATCCGTTTCGCGCGTCGGCAGCACGGCGCTGAGCCGGTTCAACAGATCGGCGCGTGCGCGGGCCGTGGCGCGCGCGTCGGCTTCCTCGGCCGCTAGGTGCGCGGCTCTTTCGACGGCTGCCTGCGCGGCAAGCGCTGCCTCGGCTGCCGCCGCTGCCGCGCGTTCTCGTTCGACTGCCGCGGCTGCTTCCGCACGCTCACGCTCTGCCACTGCAGCGGCCTGGGCCGCCGCGTCGCGTTCCGCCCGCGCATCGGCGTCGACGCGCGCCACCAGTGCGGCACGGCGCGCATCCTCACCGGCGATCACGGCCTCGCGTGCGATCCCCGGTGCGGTCTTGCGGTCCCTGCCGCCCCTCGAACCCCAAGCCGCCCGTGCCGCGTCGAGCTTCGATTGGGCCGCGGACAGTTTGTTCGGCACGAATTCTTCGGCACCGGTCGCGCGTGCGATCGCGACGGAGTACTCGGCCTGGACGAGCTCGATGGGCCGCTCGTCGGGCTCGATGGTCGCGAGCGTCGAGTAGTCGGCACGCTCGAATAGCGACGAGACTTTCGTCTCCGCGCCTCTGACCTTGTCGGCGACGTTGTACATGACGACCATCGTGCTCGGCGCGCTCACGGCGAAGTGCGGCTCGGCCGTGACGATCAGCGCGAACTGCGAGGCCGCGTGCTGGGTCTCGAGCGCGCCGCTGCCGCCTTCTGCGCCCGTCAACACGCCCTCGTTGGCTGCACGGCCATCGGGCGTCAGAGTCCAGAGCACGTACGTCGTATAAGGACCGAGCCCGGCCGGGGGCGGCAGCCTGCGGACCTCGGCGGAGATAGTGGCGTTACCGTTTTCATACTCGACCTCGACCTTGCCTTCACCCGTCGAGATGACCGGCGTGGCGCGCAGGGTCAGATCCGAGTTGCGGCTCTGCTGATAGTTGAACATCGAGATGTTGCTGAGCACGTCCGAGCTGGCGATGAACCTCGAGCGTTCGAGACCCTGCGCCGATGTGCGCGCCGGGAGGAGGCTGATCGCGGCTGTTGCGGCTACTGCCGCGAGCATCGTTGACCGGTGCATGGCTCAATCCTCTTCAGCGGATTCAACGGGGGATTATCCGGCCCCAAAGGCGCCACCAATCGTGGCCTCGATCACGTTTTCCGGCTTACACTCGTGTCCTAGCGCACGTTCTCGGCCAGGGGTTACATAAGAGGTCCTCCGGCAGATCGTCAGGGGGTTCGGACGGTCGGTCATCGATCGTCCTTTATTGGGACGATCACGCGAGACTGGTCCACGGACCTGACGATCGTGCGAGGGGTAGCCGATGCGCGTGGGCAGCGAGCCGGCAGCCGGGGCCGCTCGCGCGGATACACGGGGATTCGGGGCGATTCTGTTTGGCAGGAGTAGCGGCTGCGCGCATCAGGCGCGCATCAGGCGCGCATCTTGAGCCGCGCGCCGCCGAAGAATCCTTCCACGCTGGTCAAGTCGATGATGAGCGCGACGCCCTTGCGGTCCTTGTCCTGGTTGCGCTCGTACTCCGGCGATCCCTCGTAGACACGGCGCCGAGCCTCGGCACCGGAGTCGACGCGCGCACGGCCGCGAAAAATCATGAAGCCGCGCGCCGTCGGATCGAAGTTACCGTAGATCAGCGCCACCGCCGCGTTCTTGCCGATCGACGGCAGTATTCGCCCTTCCGGATTGCGTACCCAGATCGCGAGCTGCTTGTCGCCGTAAGCCTGCGTGCTACCGCGATACGACAACTGCGGGGCTCCCTCCTCGTCGACGTAGGAGATGGCGATGGCGCGGCCCGACTCCATGGCCGTGTTGATGGCTTGCTTCATCTCGGGCGAGAGCTTGAGCTCGGTCAGGGTCGGCGGTGCGTTCATGTTGTCCTTATGGGCCTGGTGACGGAGGTGAAGCGCGTTACTTGGCGTCGCGCTCGGCGGCGCGTGCGGCGCTCAAGATGTTGCGCAGGCCCAGGTTGCCCTCGTGGCACGCGTACTCGAACGGAGCTGCTTCGGCGCTGCGCTTGAGCGGCATTTCGAAGGACCAAGGTGCGGTCCAGGTCGCCGGATCCTCGAAGCGCACTTCCCAGGAGAGCGTGTTCGCGTCGATCGGGGTGAAGCGCTCCGTGATCTTCAAGTTCTCGCTGGCGTTGCGGTAGGCCGCCTCGGGGCGGATGTTGGTCGTCTCGACGACGAGCGTGTCACCCTCCCAGCGGCCACGCGCGTCGCCCATGAAGAAGTCGAGGTTCGACGCGAGGCGCGGCGAGTCGTTGAGCGGGATCACGCGGGTCTCGTGGACCATCTCGTAGCGGATTGCCACGTAGCCCGGGGACTGCGTGATCTCGTACGCATTGCCGTAGATCATCGGCATCATCGAGCCCGGCAGCCCGATCGAGATGCAACGATCGTAGAGGCTCATGTCGGTGTAGGTGTCGGGCGCCTCTCGCTTGGCGAAGTTGCGGACCTGCGCCTGGCCGCGCTCGCGCGCCTCGTCGGTCACCGCCGGGACCTTGCCGTCCGCGGGCTCGTTGACGAGCCACGGCCGGCTGTTGACGGCCTCGAGGTACTCGTACCAGTGCGGTGGCCCCGCGCCCGTGTCGTTCGTGGCGCTGCCGCCGATGCTCTGCGCGATGGCCGCGCCACGCCTCGTGCGCTCGATCATGAGCTCGGCCATCGCTTCCGGCCCGAACTCGCTGCGCTGCCTGCCGGCGAGCTCGTTGGGGCGCTCGAACGGCGTGCCGAACTCGTCTTTGTTCGTGTACGTGCCCTCGATGGCGGGGTCGCCCCACGACGTGCGCGGGATCTGCGGTGCGTTCGCGACGGTCTGGGTTTCACCCGAGGGCATCGAGAGGACGGCCAGGATCGCGGCAATGCCAGTATGAGTGCGAGCGCTCATGGGGCTCTCCTTGAGGACCCTCCCGAAGGCGTGGGCTATAAGGATACCGAAGATCGAGCGGCGGTCACACCGGGCGCGCAGCACTGCTCGTGCAGTTATCGCCGCTCGCCGAGATGATCGGTTTGTTCGACGACGGCGCGCAGCCCGCCGAAACCGCCAAGTTCCTGCGCGAGCAAATCGCGGGGCGCCGCTGATCCGAAGTCGACCGCGGCTACTGCTGGTAGCCGGGCTTGCAGTCGTAGGGTTCGCGCGGGCGTTCGGTTCGCACGAAGATCTCTGTCTGCGTGTGCGGTTCCTTGAAGATGGCGGGATCGTCGATCGTCCACGTGATCTCGAGCTCGCGCGTCCCAGGGTTCACGGCGAGCCGCTCGGTGAGCTTCAGGTCCGCCGTGTGCAGGACGCCGTACCGCGGCTCGAGCGTCGCCGCGACGAAGCTCGTCGTCGTCACGACGAGGGTCTCGCCGTCGAAACGGCCCGTCGAGTAGCCCATCGTGCTCGGCTGCGTCCCCGCAGGCGCGGCGGCTTCGTCCAGATGAATGA
>DATFFV010000314.1:0-7038 GCA_035249885.1 Gammaproteobacteria bacterium
CGTGTCGGCTTGGTGTCCCGTGAGAACCTGCACGGCGGCCGCGCGTCCGAAGCCGTCGATGACGTCGGCGGCTTGCGCGGGATGCTCGAGCAGGAACTGGCGGTTGACCCGGTCGAGCGCGAGCGTGCGAGCGGCGGCGTCCATGTCCTAAGTTACCGTTGTCGCTCGTTACCGATCAGGTCGCCGATGCTACGCCACAAGCTGCCGGCGCCGATGGCAAAGAGCTCGGAGACCTCCGCCATGTCGCGATCGCCGTTCGGGCCTGCGACGTGATGAATCTGCCGAAACGCCTTGCGCAGGTCGGCGTAAGAGATGACGCCGATGAACTCCTCGTCGCGATTGACGACGGGCGCTTCCGTGTGTCGCTCCCAGACGCTGTGCTCCTGCGCCGTCGCAAGGGGGTCGCGCGCCCAGAGCGCGTCGGCGGGCTCGAGGATCGAGGCGAGCTTCTTGCGGCTGCCGATCTGGAGCAGCGCCAACCCACGCACGGCGCCGCGCAGCCGACGCGAGCGGTCGAGCACGTAGATACGCGCTTGCGCGATTTGATCGCTGCGCGCCACGCGGTCGCGCGCTTCGCCGGCCGTGCAGTCATCGGGCAGCGTGAGCACGCGCGGCTCGACCCAGGCGCCGACGGTGTTGGTCGGGTAGCTCAGCAAGAGCTTGAAGGCCATGAGCCACTGCGGCCCGAGCGCGCCTAACACGGCCTCGCGATGCTCGTTCGGCAGGTGGCGCAGCACGGCTACGGATTCCTGGCTGCCGAGCCGCTCGAGCAGCGCCGCGCCGTCGGCCGGCAGTTGGCGCTCGACACAGCGCGCGGCGTAGGTCGGCAGCATGTGGCTCACGACGGGCGCGGCCGTCCCGAGGTCGACGGCGCTGAGCACCGCGTTGGTCTCGTCGAACGACAGCGACTCGAGCAGGCGCGCCGCGTTCTCGGGATGCAGGCGCAGATAGGCCGCGACGAGCTCTTCGCGCGCGCTCACGACGCCTTCCTGACCTTCACGAACGCCTCGGCACTGAAGTTCTGGCCGGGCACCGAGACGTCACCCTCGCTCGTTTCGATGAAGATGCAGCCGTCGGTGATCTCGACGATGCGCCCCTCGAATGCGCCGACACGCACCTGATCGCCGGGCGCATAGTGCTTGCGCGCGTAGTGAGCGCCGATGAGATTGGCCAGATGCGCTCGCGTGCCGAGCGCGAACACGAGCGCGATGCCGCCGAAGACGGCCGCGGCCGTAACCGTCGTGAGCTGGATCAGGAAGTTGACGTTGACGCCGAATTGATCGATGCCGATGACGATGCAGCTCATGACGATGACGGCCTGGGCGAGCCGGCCGAGCAGGCTGCTCTGGCCGACGCCGAGGCCGACCGACGCTTGCTCCAAAACGTGGCGCGCGAGCGCGCCGCCCGTGAAGCCGATGACGATGATGATGACGCCGCCGATCGCCGAGGGCAGGTAGGCGAGCAGGTTCTCGGTCCAACGCTCGAACAGCGTGCCGCCGAGGATGCGCAGCGCGCTGGCCGCGAAGATCAGCAGCACGATCCAGAACACGACCGTCGAGATCGCGCGGCTCGTCGCGCGGGTCAGCGTCTCCGACCGGCCGCCCGAACGCGGCACGAGGCGCGCGAACAGCCAGTCCATGCTCTCGAGCGCGCGCCGCACGAGAATGCGGATCACGAGGGCGAGCAGCCAGCCGATGACGAGCACGACGAGCGCGGTCAGCGCGACGGGCAGGTAGGTGACGAGGCCCGCGAGCGTGTCCCGGAACACGGCGATGAGCTGCGCTCCCCATGCCTGCAATCGATCCATGCGAACTCCGGAGTGGCGACGTGTGAGCCGCCAGGGCGGGCGTGGCAGCTTTCGGCCCCATCGTACTTGACTCGCGCGCGGCCAGGGAGACGGACTTCTCGGAAACTGCTCCTGCGTTTCCCTACCGCGGGCTATCGGCAACTGCTCCTGCGTTGCTCTACCGCGGGCATCCCTGCCCGCGTCCCTGCCCGCGTCCCTGCCCGCGTCCCTTCCCGCGTCCATGCCCGCGTCAAAGCCGAGCAGCTGGCGGGCGACCTCCGCATAATGGCGATGGGGAGACACGTTAAGGATTCGGGGAATGCTTGCGGTCTTGCTCGTCGGGGCGTTGGTGCTCGGTCTCATCGCGGCGCGCATCGGCTTGCCGCCGCTCGTCGGGTTTCTCGCGTCCGGATTCGTGTTCGGCGCGTTCGGCATGGACGGCACGCCGCTGCTCGAGGATCTCGCGCACGGCGGCGTGCTGCTGCTGCTGTTTGCCGTCGGCCTAAAGCTCCGCATCAAGACGCTGCTGCGTTTCGAGGTCTGGGGCACGGCGACCTCGCACCTGCTCTTGACGGGTATCGTCGGCGCAGGCGTCGCGTTCGTCGTGAGCGGGCTGCCCGTCGGCATGTCGTTCGCCTTGGCCGTTGCACTCGGGTTCTCGAGCACGGTGCTCGCAGCGAAGGTCCTCGAAGGCAATCGCGAGCTGCGTGCCGTGCACGGCCGCGTTGCGATCGGCATCCTCATCGTCCAGGACGTCGTCGCCGTCGCGTTGCTTTCTGCCTTGAACGCGCACACGCCGTCGCCGTTCGCGCTCTTACTGTTGCTGCTGCCGTTCGCGCGCCCCGTGATTTCCTGGCTGCTCGAGCGCGCGGGCCACGGCGAGCTGCTCGTGCTGTTCGGCGCCGTGCTCGCGATCGGCGGCGGCGCGGGGTTCGAGGCGCTGGGCGTCAGCGCCGAGCTCGGCGCGCTTCTGCTCGGCACGCTGCTCGCGGACCACAAGCGCTCGCAGGAGCTCTCGACCGTGCTCTGGGGGCTCAAGGAGCTGTTCCTCGTGGGCTTCTTCTTGAAGATCGGCTTCAGCGGGCAGCCGACTTGGGAGGCCGTGCAGGGCGCTGTTTGGCTCGTGTTGCTGCTGCCGCTCAAAGGCGTGTTGTTCTTCCTGCTGCTCATCGGCCTGGGACTGCGCGCGCGCACGAGCTTCCTCACGGCCGTGAGCCTCGTGACCTACAGCGAGTTCGCGCTCATCGTCGTCGACGTGGCCGTCAACGACGGCTTGCTCGGCCCCGAGTGGCTCGTCGTGACGGCGCTCGCGGTGGCGTTCTCGTTCGTCGCGGCCGCGCCGCTCAATACGTACGCCCACGACCTGTTCCGTACTCTGAGCCCGTGGCTCGAGCGGCTCGAGCGGGACAAACGGCATCCCGACGACGAGCCGATCTCGCTCGGAGCGGCCGAGATCCTCATCGTCGGCATGGGGCGTGTCGGCTCGGGCGCGTACGACTACTTGCGTGAGCAGCACGAGAAGCACATCGTCGGCATCGACAGCGATCCCGCGAAGATCGAATCGAACGTGCGCGAAGGGCGCCGTGTCGCCTACGCCGACGCCGAGGACCCGGCGTTCTGGCACTTGCTCAACGTCGACCGGCTGCGCGCGATCATGCTCGCGGTGCCCGACCTGCAAGCGAAGATCTCGGCCGCGCGTGCGCTGCGCAAGCGCGGCTACCGCGGCCTGTTGAGCGCGACGCACCTCTATCCCGAGGAGCAAGAACCGATCCTCGAGGCGGGCTGTGACGTCACGTACAACTACTACACCGAGGCCGGCGTAGGTTTCGCGCGTCACACCTACGACACGCTGCGCGCGCCGCAGCAGGGCGACGCCGCTCAGAGAAAAACCGGTTGAGGCACGGCTCTGCGTCGCGCGTTTGGTGCATATATAAGGTGTCTCAGGATCGCTGCGCCTCTATGCCTCGCGGCTCAGTGCTCTTATGATGGCTGCCCTCATCTCGGGAGCCTGCTCCGCGCGATGCACGAATCAACCCGTCCCGAAGAGGATCCACAGTGGCCATCACGATTTACGACCAGCTAGTTCCCGTGTTCTCGCACATGCTGTCGGCCCTCGACAAAGTGCTCACCAAAGCCGAGGCCGACGCCGCCGCGCGCAAGATCGACCCCGACGTGTTCGTCAACTACCGGCTCGCGCCCGACATGTTTCCGCTCGTGCGCCAGATCCAGATCATGACGGACGGGGCGAAAGGCTGCGCGAGCCGCCTCGCGGGCCAGGAGCCGCCGAAGTGGACGGACGACGAGAAGACCTTCGCGGACCTGCACGCGCGCATCGCGAAGACGATCGCGCACTTGCAGACGTTCAAGCCCGAGCAGTTCGAAGGCGCCGAGAAGCGCGCGATCGAAATGAAGTTCCCGAACGCGACGTTCAACTTCACCGGCAAGGACTACTTCCTGAACTTCGTGATCCCGAACTTCTACTTCCACTACACAACGGCGTACGCGATCCTGCGGCACAACGGCGTCCCCATCGGCAAAGGCGACTTCCTCGGCAACCGCTAGTCATGTTTCCGAGAGCCCCGATTGTCGGGGATCGTCCGCCGCCTTGACACCCGCTCGTGTACGGACTGTAGAGTTGCGCCCATGGCGAAGACCGAACGCAAAGGCGTCGAAGAAGCCCGCAACCAGTTGCCCAAGCTTATCGAAGCTGCCGAAGCCGGGCGCACGACGGTCATCACGCGCCGAGGCAGGGCCGTCGCTGCGCTGGTCCCGCTGGACGTTTACGGCGCCCGGCAACCGCAGCAGTCGCTGTTATCGGTCGCTGGATCGGGTCGCGGCCTATGGGGGTCTGACAGCGCGCGCTCCATCGACAACCTCCGCGACGAAGAAGGAACAAGGACGTGACGCCCCCGTTGCGATGGGCAGAGGAGCTAGGGCAGATGGGTGAGCCGTCTCATGCCGCCTCGGTCACGCGGACTATTCGGCTCAAGGTCAGGCCGGAGGCGTACGCTTGGCTGCACGCTGCGGCGGTCGAGGTCAACGGCGTTTGGAACTTCTGCAATGAGACCGCAGCCAGTGTGCTCGGCAACCTCGGGAAGTGGCTCAGCGGTTTCGACCTCTGCTACCGCACCGCCGGCACGACGCAGTATATGCGGCGGATCGGGGCGGACACGATTCAGCGCGTCTGCACCGAGTACGCCGCCAAACGCAACGCCGTGCGTAAACAGAAACTGCGTTGGCGCCTCGGCCGCGGCGCTCGGCGCTCGCTGGGGTGGGTGCCCTTCAAGGCGGCGAGCCTGAAGCGCAAAGGCAATGCGGTGCGATTCTGCGGTAAGACGTTCCGCGTGTTCGAGGTCAGCCGGCTCGAGGGCGTGAAGTGGCGCGACGGGTGTTTCGCTCAGGATGCCGTAGGGGACTGGTGGCTCAGTCTGCCCGTCTTGGTGGGAATCGAGCCGAGTATCGCGCCGCGCGAGGCCGTCGGGATCGACCTTGGGCTCAAGTCCGTGGCCACGACGAGCGAGGGGGAGGTGCTCGAAGCCGGGCGGTTCTACCGCGATATCGAAGAGCGGATCGCGCAGGCACAGCGGCGCGGTCACAAGCGGCAGGCGAAGCGTCTGCATCGCAGGGCTGCGCGCCGACGCAAGGATGCGCTGCACCAGTTCTCTCGAAAGATCGTCGATCGATACCAGACCATCGTCGTGGGCGACGTGAGCGCTCCGAAGCTGGCGAGAACCAGGATGGCGAAGTCGGTTCTCGACAGCGGTTGGGGGATGCTCAAAGCGCAACTGTTGTACAAGGGCCAGCAGGCCGGCAGAAGCGTTGCAGTCGTCAGCGAAAGGTACACATCGCGAGCCTGTTCGCAATGCGGCGCACTGAGTGGGCCGCAGGGTCTAAGGCAGGCCGTTGTAAGGGCGTGGAGATGTCGTGACTGCGGTGTCAGTCACGATCGGGACGAGAACGCGGCCCGAAATATCCTCGCTCGCGCCAAGGTGTTGGCGTCCGTCAAGCGGGAACGAGTCTTCGGGCTCGCCGGTTCCGTCGCGCAGGCGGCGCAAGCGCCGTCGCGAGACGGGATACCAGCGGCGAGAACGGCGGCATGAGCACCGGCAATGCGTTTGCCCTCGTGACTCACGACCGAGATTTTTCGCATCTATCGTCGCTGCGGGTCATCACCTAGAAAGCGGTCGTGAAACAGACCGCGAAAGGCCGCCGAAGTGAGGGCGAATGGAGTACCGAAATCTAGGGCGAACGGGCGTCAAGGTGAGCCAGCTCTGCCTCGGGACGATGATGTTCGGGCGCAGCACGAACGAGCAGGACTCGGTCGCCGTCATCGAGCACGCGCTCGATCGAGGCATCAACTTCGTCGACACGGCCAACGCGTATTCGGCCGGCGCGAGCGAGCGCTTTGTCGGCAAAGCGCTGAGTGCCGGCAAACGCGCCTCGGTCGTGCTCGCGACGAAGGCGTTTTTCCCGCAGGACCAGAAGGATCCGAATGCGCGCGGCTTGAGCCGCCGTCATCTCATCGAGGCGTGCAACGCGTCGCTCGTGCGCCTGCAAACCGACTGGATCGATCTCTATCAGCTGCATCGCGCGCAGGCGGATATCCCGATCGACGAGACGCTGCGCGCGCTCGACGACCTGGTCCGTGCGGGCAAGGTGCGCTACATCGGCACGAGCATGTTCCCGGCGTGGAAAACCGTCGAGTCGCTGTGGGCCGCGAAGGAGCTCGGGCTCAATCGCTTCGTCGCCGAGCAGATGGCCTACAACTTACTCGACCGCACGGCCGAGCGCGAGGTGATCCCGGCCGCGCAGACCTTCGGGCTCGCGCTGATTCCGTGGGCGCCGCTGTGTGGCGGCCTGCTCACGGGCAAGTATCGCCGCGACGACCAGAGCGCGGCCGGGCGCTGGCAAGGAGGCAAGGACAACTTCGGACGGCCTGCAACGCCCGCGGCCTACGACGTCATCGAGGCGCTCGTCGCGATCGCGAAGGAGAAGGGCTGCACGCCGTCGCAGCTCGCGCTCGCGTGGAATGCTTCGCAGCCCGGCATCACGGCGCCGATCATCGGCCCGCGCACGCAGGAGCAGCTCGTCGACAATCTCGGCGCCACGGCCGTGAAAATCACGGATGCGGATCGTGCGCGTCTCGACGCCGTCGCTCCGCCGTGGCACGCGACGCTGCGCTACTACGACGCAGCGATGGCCATCGACTTCCGCCCGAACCTGGGCCGCTGGTAGCTAGCTCCGATCCAGCG
>DATFFV010000315.1:0-14889 GCA_035249885.1 Gammaproteobacteria bacterium
TCGTGTCTCGCGCGCGATCGTGACGGCCGGCAACTTGGTCGACGGCTCGATCGTGTTGACGACGGTCGTTTCGGACGAGGCCGTCTATGCGTATTTCGACGTCGACGAGCAGACGTATCTCGAGCACGTGCAGCCAGCGCACGCGGCCGAGCACAGCGTCGTGCACGTCGGCTTGATCAACGAGGAAGGGTATCCGCACGCGGCTCGGCTCGACTTCGTCGACAACCAAGTCGATCCGCAACACGGTACGATTCGCGCGCGCGCGGTCCTCGACAATCGCGACGGCACGTTCACGCCGGGTTTGTTCGCGCGCATGAAGCTCGTGAGCCCGAATCGTTACAGCGCGGCGCTCGTGGACGATCGCGCGATCGGCACCGATCTCGGTAAGCGGTTCGTGTTCGTCGTCGACGAGCAGGGCGTCGTTCAGTACCGGCGCGTCGAGACAGGCCGGCTCGTCGAAGGCTTGCGCGTGGTCGAGAACGGCCTAGCGGCCGGCGACGTCGTCATCGTCAACGGTTTGCAGCGCGTGCGCCCCGGCGTGACCGTCGGACAAACCCGTGTGGCCATGGGCCGCGATCTGCCGGCGCTCGCGCGGCTCGATGGCGGCACGTCGGCCGATCAACCCTCCGCGCTCTGAGGCCTTCGACCATGAAGTTCTCCCAATTCTTCATTCAGCGGCCGATTTTCGCCGGCGTTCTGTCGGCGATCATTTTTATCGCCGGCGCGCTGTCGCTGCGGCTGCTGCCGATCAGCGAATACCCCGAAGTCGTTCCGCCGACCGTCGTCGTGCGCGCCCTGTATCCCGGCGCGAACCCGCAGGTCATCGCGGAGACCGTCGCATCGCCGCTCGAGCAGGCGATCAACGGCGTCGAGGACATGCTCTACACGTCGTCGCAGTCGACGGCCGACGGGCTCATGACCTTGAACGTGACGTTCGAGCTCGGCACCGATCTCGACCAGGCGCAGGTGCTCGTGCAGAACCGCGTCGCGCAGGCGCTGCCGAAGCTGCCCGAGGTCACGCAGCGGCTCGGGGTCGTGACCGAGAAGTCGTTGCCCGACTTCACGCTCGTCGTGCACTTGGTCTCGCCCGACAACCGCTACGACATGCTCTACCTCTCGAACTACGCGCAACTGCGCGTGCGCGACGAGCTACGGCGCATCGACGGCGTCGGTGACGCGCAAGTGTTCGGCGCCGGCGAGTACTCGATGCGTGTGTGGCTCGACCCGGAGAAGGTCGCGGCGCTGAACCTCACGGCCGGCGACGTCGTGCGGGCGATCCGCGCGCAGAACGTGCAAGTCGCGGCGGGCCAACTTGGGAGCCCCCCGGCGCCGAGCGCCGCGCAGTTCCAGCTCCTCGTGGACACTCAAGGCCGCCTCGTCACCGAGGACGAGTTCGAGAACATCGTCGTCAAGACGGGCGAGCGCGGGCAGATAATCCGTTTGGGAAACGTGGCGCGTGTTGAGTTGGGTGCGAGCACCTACGCGCTGCGTTCGCTGCTCGACAACGAGCCCGCCGTGGCGATTCCCGTGTATCAGCAGCCCGGCAGCAGCAATGCGATCGAGATCTCCAACAAGGTCCGCGCCAAGATGGCGGAGCTCGAGCAGGAGTTCCCCGAGGGCGTCGCCTACCGCATCGTCTACGACCCGACCGTGTTCGTGCGCGAGTCGATCGGCGCCGTCGTCGAAACTCTCGTCGAGGCGTTGCTGCTCGTCGTGCTCGTCGTCGTGCTGTTCCTGCGCACCTGGCGCGCGTCGATCATCCCGCTCGCGGCCGTGCCCGTGTCGCTCGTCGGCACGCTGGCCGCCATGCACCTGCTGGGCTTTTCGCTGAACGCGCTGTCGCTGTTCGGCCTCGTGCTCGCGATCGGCATCGTCGTCGACGACGCGATCGTCGTCGTCGAGAACGTCGAGCGCAACATCGCGCAGGGCCTCCGCCCGGTCGAAGCGGCCAAGCTCGCCATGACCGAGGTCACGAGCCCGATCATCGCGATCTCGGCCGTGCTCATTGCCGTGTTCGTGCCGACGGCTTTCATCACGGGCCTGAGCGGCCAGTTCTACGAGCAGTTCGCGCTGACGATCGCGATCTCCACGGTCATCTCCGCGATCAACTCGTTGACGCTATCGCCCGCGCTCGCGGCGCTGCTGCTCAAGCCGCACGGCGAGGCGCCGGACCGGTTCCAGCGCGGCATCGATTTCGCGTTCGGCTGGGCGATCGGGCCGTTCAACCGCTTCTTCGAGTGGCTGTCGGTGCACTACGTCGGGCTCACGGGCAAGACGCTGAAGCGCGCGGGCGCGGCGACCGTCGCCTACGTCGCGCTCGTCGGCGTCGCTTGGCTCGGCTTCAAGAGCGTGCCCGAAGGCTTCATCCCGCAGCAGGACAAGGAATACCTCGTCGCGTTCGCGCAGCTGCCCGAGGCCGCGACGCTCGATCGCACCGAAGAGGTGATCCGCCGCATGACGGACATCATGCTGGCAGAACCCGGCGTCGCGCACTCCGTCGCGTTCCCGGGCCTGTCGGTCAACGGCTTCGTCAACGCGCCGAACGTCGGCATCGCGTTCGTCGCGCTGCGCGACTTCGAGGATCCGAATTTCGAGAAGACGCGCTCCGCGAACGAGATCGCGGCCGCGCTCAATCAGAAGTTCGCGGCGATCCAAGACGCGTATATCGCGATCTTTCCGCCGCCGCCGATTCAGGGCTTGGGCACGATTGGCGGCTTCAAGCTGCAGATCGAAGATCGTGCCGGCTTAGGGATTCAAGCGCTCTACGAGGAGACGCAGAAGATCGTCGGCGCCGGCTGGCAAACGCCGGGACTCACGGGTCTCTTCTCGAGCTACCAGGTCAACGTGCCGCAGGTGCGCGCCGACGTCGATCGCGACAAGGCGATGGCGCAGGGCGTGCCGCTCAACGAGATCTTCGAGACGATGCAGGTCTATCTCGGGTCGCTGTACGTCAACGACTTCAACCGCTTCGGCCGCACCTACCAGGTCAACGCGCAGGCCGACATGCCGTTCCGGCTCGAGCCCGAAGATATCCGCCAGCTCAAGGTGCGGAACGCGCAGGGCGACATGGTGCCGCTCGGGTCGTTCGTCTCGCTCGAGCAGTCGGCCGGTCCCGATCGCGTCATGCATTACAACGGCTATCCGTCGGCCGAGATCAACGGCGGCCCGGCCCCCGGCTACTCGTCGGGTGAGGCCGAGGCGTTGATCGCGGGGATCGCTTCAAGCGCGCTGCCGAACGGCATGCACGCCGAGTGGACGGAGCTCACGTATCAGAAGCAGCTGGCCGGCAACGCAGGAATGTGGGTGTTCCCGATCTCCGTGCTCCTCGTGTTCCTCGTGCTCGCCGCACTCTACGAGAGCCTGACCCTGCCGCTCGTCGTCATCCTCATCGTGCCGATGACGTTGCTGTCCGCGATTGCGGGCGTATGGCTCGTCGGCGGCGACAACAATATCTTCACGCAGATCGGGCTCATCGTGCTCGTGGGGCTTGCGGCCAAGAACGCGATCCTGATCGTCGAGTTCGCGCGCGCCCGCGAACAAGCGGGCGCGAGCACCTGGGACGCGATCATCGACGCGGCGAGGATGCGGCTGCGACCGATCCTCATGACGTCGATCGCGTTCACGGCCGGCGTCGTGCCGCTCGTGCTCGCGAGCGGTGCGGGTGCCGAGATGCGCAGCGCGATGGGCGTGGCCGTGTTCGCCGGCATGATCGGTGTCACGATCTTCGGGCTCGTGCTGACGCCCGTGTTCTATTGGGTCGTGCAGCGGCTCGTCGCCGGCGCGCGTTCGCGCGCCGCGCGACGGTCCATCAGCGACATGAACTCCATCGCCGCCGCGTTGATTCCGTAGGGAGAGATTCATGAAGTACGCATCGTTGGCGAGCATCACGGCGCTGCTCGGTGCTTGCGCCGTCGGCCCGGATTACCGGGCCCCTGAAACCGCGGCGACACCGTTCGTCGCGGCGCAAAGCGCCGGCGTCGCCGAGCAGCCGTTCGAGGCCGCATGGTGGGAGCAATTCCAGGACCCCGTGCTCGACGGTTTGATCGAGCGCGCGCTGACCGGCGATCTCGATCTCAAGATCGCGCTCGCGCGCGTCGAAGAAGCGCGTGCTACCTCGAGCGCCTCGCGACGCGACCGCTGGCCCGGCGTAGCGGCGGAGATCGCGCGCACGGAGAGCCGGCAGCAGCAGCCGGGGTTCTCGACCGATCGCGTCGACGTGGAGAGCTATAACGCGGGCCTTGCGACGCTGTGGGAGCTCGACTTGTTCGGCCGTGTGCGCCGCGGCATCGAGGCCGCGGGCGCGAACGCCGATGCGGCGGTCGCGAGCTTGCGCGACGCGCAGGTGCTTGTCGCGGCCGAGGTCGCGCGCAACTACGTCGAGCTGCGTGGCGCACAGAAGCGGCTGGCCGTCGCTCGTCAGAATTTGGGCTATCAACGAGAGACACTCGAGCTCACGCGCGTGCGGCTTGAGCTCGGGCGCGGTAGCGAGCTCGACGTTGCAAGCGCCGCAGCGAGGCTCGCCGCGACCGAAGCGACCATCCCGCCGTTCGCGGCCGCGGAAACGATTGCAGCGAACCGTCTTGCGGTGCTGATCGGCGAGCGCCCGGGTGCACTCGACGCGGAGCTCGCCTTCCGCGAGGTTGCACCGCATCTGACGACGCTCGCGGTCGACTCGCCGGCGGCGTTATTGCAACGCCGGCCCGACATCCGCGCCGCGGAGCGCGAGCTTGCGGCCGCCACTGCGCGCATCGGCGTGGCCAAGGCCGACCTGTTCCCGCGTTTGTCGCTGAGCGGCTTCATCGGCTTCGTCGCCGGTGACGCCGACGAGCTCGGCGAAGGGACGAGCCGTGCGTGGAGCGTGTCGCCCGTGCTGTCGTGGATAGGCTTCGACCGCGGCACCTATGCCCGCGTGCTCGTCGCCGAGGCCCGTGCCGAGGCAACCCTCGCGGCGTACGAGCTCACGGTGCTGCGCGCGCTCGAGGAAACCGAGAACGCGTTCGTGACCTATCGCTCGCACCGGCAGCGGCTCGGCGCCGTCGTCGAGCAGGCGACGGCGTCGCGGAGAGCGGCGGAGCTCGCGCGCATCCAGTATCGCGAAGGTGCGCTCGACTTCCTGCGGTTGCTCGATGCCGAGCGCACACTGCTGCAAGCGGAAGACGAAGTCGCGGCGGCCGAGACGAGCCTCAACTCGTCGGTCGTGCTGATCTACAAGGCTTTAGGCGGCGGCTGGGAAGCCGCGCCGATTCCCAATTCGTAGAGGCGAATTCATAGAGGAGTGAGTGAAATGGAACCGGAAAATATGGCGTTGCTGACCGTCGGCGAGGGCGATTTCGAGCGCTTGGTGCTCGACTCGCCGCAGCCGGCCGTCGTCGATTTCTCGGCCGCATGGTGCGGGCCGTGCCGATCGATTGCACCCGTCATCGAGGGGCTCGCCAACGACTACGCCAACCGCGTCACGGTCGCCACCGTCGACATCGACGACAACCCGCGGCTCGCCGCTCGGTACGGAGTGCGCTCGGTGCCCACGGTGATGTTGTTCGAAGGCGGCAACGTGAAGCGCGTCTTCGTCGGCGCGCGCTCGGCGCAGGAGTACCGCGCAGGTATCGACGAGCTGTTAAATTGAGCGCAAGCGCGCCCCGCAAGCTTGCGACCGCGCGCGTGAGATCGAGGGATCACCATGCGAGTTGAGACCGCTGTCGTCGTTGGCGTCGGGCCCGGGCTCGGCGCGGCGCTCGTGCGCACGTTCGCGGCCGAAGGGTACACGGTCGTCGCGGCGGCGCGCTCGGCGGCGGCGCTGCCGGTTTTCAAAGACCGGAACCAC
The DNA here is from genome assembly GCA_035249885.1 of Gammaproteobacteria bacterium. Classification (GTDB taxonomy): domain Bacteria; phylum Pseudomonadota; class Gammaproteobacteria; order Steroidobacterales; family Rariloculaceae; genus FEN-1219. Next base: position 5,822 of record DATFFV010000315.1, read on the forward strand.
GCGGGCCACGTCGTACCGATAGATTGTGACGCGACCGAGCAGGCCGACGTCGAGCGCGTCTTCGAGTCGGCCGCGGCGCTGGGTCCGCTCAAAGTCGCGATCTTCAATGCTGGCGCGTTCGTGCGCGAGAGCATCCTCGATGCGGAGCCCGCAGAGTTCGAACGCTGTTGGCGAGTCGGATGTTTCGCCGGTTTTTTGGTCGGGCGTGCGGCGGCGCGACGGATGCTCGAGCACGGCGCCGGGACGATTCTCTTCACGGGCGCCACTGCGTCGTTGCGCGGCGGCGCGGGCTTCGTGAACCTGGCTTCGCCGAAGTTCGGCTTGCGCGCGGTGGCGCAGAGCATGGCTCGCGAGCTCGGCCCCAAAGGCATCCACGTGGCGCACGTGGTCATCGACGGCCAGATTCGCTCGGAGCGTTACGCGCACTTGGAAGGCGAGCGCGGACCGGATTCGTTGCTCGATCCCGACGCGATCGCTGCGGCGTATCTCGCCGTGCACCGGCAGCACCGCAGCGCGTGGACCCACGAGATCGACCTCCGACCGTGGAGCGAGAAGTTCTAGCGTTGCGCGTTGCGCGTTGCGCGTTCGGCAACGTCTATCGATTCGCGGCTGCGATCGGTCGAGTTCGTGATGCGCGGAGGGCTACAAACCGGGCGGGACGTGCACCGTCGGGAACGCATCGAGATAGCTCTGTGCGATCGCCTGGTGTCGCGGCTCTTTCGCGGCGGATTCGAGCCATTCTCGTGCTTCGCCGAGACGGTTTTGCCGAAAGAGCGCGACGCCCATGAGCAAGTCCGCGTGCGCCGGATCGGTCAGCGAGCCTCGTTCCATGGCCGCATGCAAGGCGGCGACGGCCGCGGCCCACGCTTCGCGCGCGACGTGCACGACAGCGAGCCGCGCGTAGGCGTCGCCCGTGCTCGCCATGCGCGAAGCGTTTTCGAGCGCGAGCACGGCTTTGTCGAGCTCGCCGGCGTTGTACCACGCGGTGCCGATCTTCGTGTAGACAGCCTCGTCGGCACGCACCGTTTGCGCAGCGAGGCCTTGCTCGAGCACCTCGGCCGCCTGTCGCGGTATTCCTTGGTGGGCGAGGAGGTCGGAAAGCCTCCGAAACTCGGCGTCCTCCGTGAGCAGCGAGGCCGTGTGCGCGAGCCGCATCGTCGCGAGCGCGCGGTCGTAGTTGTCGGTCCGTTCGTAGGCGATGGAGAGCTCGAGCCAGTAAGTCTTGGTGTCGGGCGCGAGCTCGATGAGCCGCTCGAGCCACGGGATCGCGGCGCGGTAGTCGTTGCGCTGTTTGAGCAGTGCGACGACGAGCTCGAGCCAGCTTGCGGGCGCATCGGCCGCCTCCCTCGCGGCGCGCTCCGCCGCGGGCAACGCTTTTGCGTAGTCGCCGAGCTGATAGTGGGCGACGCCGAGCAGGTAGTACGCCTCGGGCGGCGGCGCAGGCTCGGTCGCGAGAAACGTGTCGAGGATTACGATGGCGTCGGCGTAGTTCTCGGCTTCGATGAGCGTCGCGGCGTCGTTGACGGCGAGGTGCGGCGTGAGCTCGATGATTCGAACGCCATTCACGGGCGCTTGCGCGTGCGCTGCGGGCGCCGCCAACGCCACCGCGAAAACTGCGAGCAGCGCGGCCCGCAGCGATTCGTCACGAGCGCGTTGCAGCCGGGCCTTCATGCGACCGCTCGCTCGAGCGCACCGAGCAGACGCGAATACAACTTGTGCTCCTCGGCGAGCACTTGCGCCGCGCGGACGTCGTCGAGCTCGTTGCCGGCCGTAAGTCGCTCGGCCATGTCGCTAAGATGCGCCTGCTCTTCGCCGAGCACGCGTTTCAACGACAACGCGTTGCGGGCGCGTTGCAAGGCGTGCTGATAGAGACCATAGAACCACAGTGCGCGGAACTCGACGATGAGCGACATATAAAGGTATGCGGCACGCGCGCTGCGCTTAGGCCCCAGCGCGCGCACGGTCGCGCCTTCGAGGCGCTGGAAGTACATGCGCGCGGAGGCGGGCGCGAGCAGGTCGTCGGCCGCGTACTCGAGCGGCCGCTCGGCCGTCTTCTCGGCTTGCCGCTTCATGAAATAGGCGTGCTGGGCTTCCTCGGCCACGTGCTTGAGCGTGGCCTGGTCGATGGCGGCCGAATGCTGCGTCGATAGGATCTTGTGGCTGCCCATGTGCTCGAGCAGCGAGAGCGTGTTGAGCATGCGCGCGTGGCGCTCGGGGTCGCCGATGATGGCCTCGAGCACCGACTGTGTGCGTTCCACGAGCTCGTCGTTGGCGGCGGCGAAGCGCGCGAGCGCGCCATCGAGCCAGGGCTGCGGCGCGGGTTCGGCAATCGGTAGCATGATCGCGAAGATTCTCCAGGGTGCCCCCGGGCGCAAGGGCCGCCCGGGCTGTTAGTGTATAGGCTCGGGACGGGGGATAAACATGTTGCGACGAGCTTGGTTGGCGATCGCACTCGTCGTTACGGTTCCGCTGCACGCGCAGTCGGGGCCGCAGGGCGACACGTGGGAATCGATCGCGAAGCTGCCGGACTTCGGCGGCTTGTGGGAGGTCACGTTCGGCGGCGGGCCGCGCGGCGGCGGCGAGCCGGCTTCGCTGACGCCGGCATATGCAGCGAAGCTCAAGGAATATCAGGACGCCACGGCGCGCGGCGAGATCGAGGACGGCCCGTCGGCGAACTGCGTGCCGAACGGCATGCCGTCGATCATGACGCAGCCGTATCCGATCGAGATTCTGTTCACGCCGGGCAAAGTCACGATCTTGATCGAGGCGTACGCGCAGTGGCGGCAGATCTTCACCGACGGCCGCGAGCATCCTTCGGATCCCGACCTCACGTTCAACGGCCACTCGATCGGCCACTGGGAGGGTGACACGCTCGTCGTCGACACCGTGGGCTTCACGACGGACACGTCGCTCGGGGGCGGCGGCATGCGCCACAGCGACAAGATGCACATCGTCGAGCGCTTCAGGCTCGCGGCGCCCGATCGCCTCGAGATCGAAACCACGATCACGGATCCCGAGGCGCTCACGAAGCCCTTCACGCGCACGGCCGCCTTCGGCCGCCATCGCGACTGGACGCTTGCCGAGTACGTGTGCCAGCAGAACAACCGCAATTTCGTGACCGACGACGGCAAGGCCGGCATCGACTTGAGCTTCGAGGAGAAACCATGATCAGCGGCAGGACGACCATACGCAGCGAACGCGGCCGGGCGCTGCGTCACGGCTTCATCGTGCTCGCGAGCGTGGCCGCGCTCGTGACGCTCGCGTCGTGGGGGTCGCGTGCCGAGGCGCATCACTCGTTCAGCGTGTTCGACATGCAGACGAACAAGGAGCTCGAGGGCGAGGTCATCGAGTTCCAGTGGACGAACCCGCACACCTGGACCTGGATCGAAGTCACGAACGCCGACGGCACGAAAACTCGTTGGGGCCTCGAAGGCATGAGCCCGAACTTCCTGGGCAGGCGCGGCTGGTCGAAGAATACCTTCCAACCTGGTGATCACATCAAGGTGATTATCTGGCCGCTCAAGAGCGGCGAGCCCGGCGGCACGCTGCAAACGGCGACTTTGCCGGACGGGAGCGTGGTGGTGAACTTCGGGCGCGGGCCCGGCGGCTAGACGCAGCGCGTCTCGTCGCGATCAATCCGCAGGCGGGCGCGTGAGCTCGAACCCGAGCGTGCTCGCCGACACTCGGCCACCGCTCGTGTATATCTCCGGAACGCCGTCCTCGTCGACGATCCAGACTTCCTTTGCACCCGCAGCGAGATAGGCCGCCGTTTTCTCTCTCATCTCGATGCGCGTATTCGTCGGCGACAACACCTCAACGCATAGATCGGGTGCGATGCGAAACTCCTTCTCGTTCCGGTGCCGTGCCATGAGCTCCGCCGACACCCACGCCACGTCGGGCACCCGCATGCCGATGTCGGTCTCGATGGTACACTCCGTGAGCGTCGTACCCTCGGGCCGCTGCCGCGCGAGCTCGCACGTCAGGAACGCCTGAATGAAGGCATGCCGGATCGTCGGCGGACTCACTTCGATCGCGCCTTTCTCGTTGAGCTCGACTTTGCACGGGATCGCGGCCACGACACGATTGTCGGCGAGCTGCTGCCATCGCCAGCGCAGCTCCGTGCGCGACAAACGCTGGGCAGTCTCCGGTTTAGCGGCCGTGACGTTCATGGGGCTCATCCGAGAACAGGCGCCCTGATTGTGCGCGCCGCACGCGCGCTCGCGCAACGCCGGAATCTGGTCGACTTGCCGAGAAATGCGCCACGCGCCGTCTCGCTCTATTACAATTCTGCGCACGCGCCCGTAGCTCAGTTGGATAGAGCATCAGGCTTCGAACCTGAGGGTCGGGAGTTCGAGTCTCTCCGGGCGCGCCAATCTTCATGGTTACCTCTCGGCGTGCTCGCGGACGATTCTGCTCATCGGTGCGGATAGGTCTCCGTCCAATGCGCTGCGCCAGAATTTCTTCGCGAGCTCGCGCGCTTGGTCCCACACAGCCAGTGTGTTGACGGTCGGCACGACCGCGTCGGCCGCGGTGTTTCGAAAGTGACCGCTCGCAGGCGGCGCGTATGCCATCGGCAGCTGGTCGAAGGCGGGGGCAAGGGAGTAGCCATTCCGATCCGGAAACAGCAGAACGTTGAATCGGTGTCGGTCGGTGTTGGCGATCATTGCGCCGTAGGCGTCTAACAGAGCGATTCGGCCCACGTCGTCTTGATTCAGTAAGCCTCGCCCTGACAGTTGTTGCGCCGCATCGGTCCAAGAGCCGTCGACACGCTCTGCGGCGGCCGCAAGCGTTATCACAGAGCGTCGGCCGCCAATTCGAATTCGATCGAAGCGATCAACGATCAAGCAACGTAGGTTGCCGACGTTGACGAGCCGCGTCTTTGCCGCTCGGATTCCGGCACTGTTCAGCGTTTCAAGAGCGAGATGCTCGAGGGTCAGCAGGTCTTGCCAACGGCGTGCATTGTCTGTTTCGTCGGTTGCGAATTTGACGATGCGATGTTGGTCTTCCAGCAAACACGTGAATTTCGGTCTGTCACCCCCAGCCGAAGAGCCAACATGTTTGCCCGCCAGAGCTGCCGCAGCGAGCGCTGGGAAATCGTGAGTTGTGCGGTTTTCGAATGTGAGAAGCTGGAATCGATCGAAGGATTCTCGGCCAATCACGAGGTTGCCAGGAAGGTCTTCCCCCCGCCGAGTCAAGGCGATTAGCACGTGATGATCTGACCAGTGGGAGACATCATCGGGGAGTCCCAGATCCGCATGCCGTTGTGAGAAAGACCGTCCCAGGAATCCTCGAGGAGCGATGTCATGCATCTCCGGTGGCAGACCATCCACCACCGTGTCGTTGGGAAGCCAGATGCACTGATCGCCCACCAGTGTGATCAGCTCGCCGGCGGCGCCGATCTTGCCGGCCTCGTCGACGCGGAATATCGGAAACTCGTCCGTGTTCAAGCCGGTTAGGGTTTGGCGGGCGGCGTAGCGGGTATTCCTTGCACGGCCGAAGCGAAGGACTCTAGCGGTCTCGCGCCTGTATGCGTGTAGGAGGCCGGCCCTGGTAATTCCGAGCGACGCGGCGAGTTCCCCGGCCCATCGGGGGCCGCCCAGCAGTTCTGGCCGGATTTCTACCATGGCGCTTAACGATTTTAAATTATATAAGCCACTGTATTTTATGGATTATGCCGCAGTTTTGCAACGATTCATTTAACCATTAATGTAACGATATATGGCCAGTCGATCATAGGCCGAAGAAACCAGAGTCCATCGGCCGAGGGGACGGCCAGTTCGCAGGATGGAACGCATTCCGAATAGAACTTCACACGTGTTCGCGACACGCGGCGGTGAGTGTCAACACCCAATTTTACGATTAGCAGCAATTCACTTCGACTTGTTCCGGGCGCGCCACTCAAGCTTCCTCACGCAGGTTGACACCTCTACAGTCGTAGCCGTATATATCTACGAACGTAGAGATGGAGACGCCGATGAGCGAGAAGCTGGCAACCTGGGCGGTGGCGATCACGGCGCTGGCTTGCGTGGGCGGAGCTCGAGCACATCACTCCGTCAGCATGTTCGAGCTCTCGACACCCATCTGGGTGAAGGGCACGGTCGTCCGTTACACGCCCGTTAATCCTCACGCCCTGTTTGCGCTCGAGGTCAGGGGAGACGACGGGCAGTTCCAACAGTGGACCGTCGAGGGCCCGAGTCTCAAGGGGCTCACCCGAAGCGGCGTCCCCGCGGACCTTCTGAAAGTCGGCGACGTCATCGAGGTTTGCGGCTTCCCCTACAAAGAGGACGTCTTGGCTCGAATATCGGCTACCAGACGTGTATCGCAGCCGTTCGTCCACGGGCACGTGCTCGTGATGCCGGATGGGGAAATGCGGAATTGGGGAGGCTATGGAAGGCTCGATAACTGTGTCCGCCCGGGGGACGAGACGCAGGTATGGCTCAAGTTTCTGAATAACGACACGGTCGCCCGAGAACGCTGGTGTGGCAGCCGTCACACCCCCGTAGGCAGCCGTTACTTCCCCGTGGCACCGATCGCGCCGCCCGCGCTGGTAGACGAGATCAGCCGGCTGATGGCTTATCCCTGCGATTGATCTAGTTACCTTCCGTCCTTGGGGACGCTGGCCCAGAGCAGCTCGCCCGTGCTTACCAACGTGACCGAGGCGGCGTTGGCAATGCTGGTGCCGTTTTTCGCGCCGAATCCGTCAACGTTGATGACGTCGCCCGCTTTGACTTTGTCGCGTCCCCAGCCGAGCCGCAGCAAATCGTTGATACCGACGAGCTCGATCGCCCAGTTCTGGACGCTCCCGTTGTCGTTCTTGACGTCGATGAAGAGCCACGCGTGCGGATTCGTCATTTCGATTTTGGTGACGGCGCCCGTCAACTTGACGGGCCGGTTGACGTCGAACTCGGCCGCAAACGAGTGGTGTGATGCAGCAGGTCCAGCCGCGAGAAGCCACGCCATGCCGACGCAAACCAACAGCACAATTTTCATAATAGTGACCGGCGTTAGAGATCGGCTACGATGGCGAAAGCCTAGCACCAAGTTTCGGCAGGGCAGCATGAAGCGGCTACTCGCGACGTTGGTCTTGTTGGCGTCAGCCACACCAGTGGCGGCACAGTGGCTCACACTCGCTACACCCGGTATCCCGCGCACGGCCGACGGCAAGGCAGATCTTTCCGCGCCCGCGCCGCGCAGCGCTGATGGTCGTCCCGAGCTGACCGGTTTGTGGCGACTGGCAGGAACGAGCGGCGACCTGCGCGACGAGACGAAGGTCCAGGCGTGGGCGCGCACTGCGAGGGCGGAGCACGAGAGTAACTACTACAGAGATGGCCCTCACATGCAGTGCCTGCCGCAGGGGCCCGGCTACATCGCGAGTCAGGGTGGCGGTGGGGGCGGCTGGCGAAGGATCGTGCAAGGTCCCACCGTGATCGCGATCCTCCATCCTGACCTGACCTATCGGCAGATCTTCACGGACGGCCGAGCGCTCGAGCCGGATCCGCTGCCGATCTGGCAGGGTTACTCCGTGGGCCGTTGGGAGGGCGATACGCTCGTCGTCGAGAGCAACGGCTTCAACGATAAGACCTGGCTGCATCCCGAAGGGTTGGGGCACACGGAGCGCCTACGCATTACGGAGCGTTACCGTCGCCTGGACTTCGGAGATATGCAGGTGGACGTCACGTACGAAGATCCCGGGACGTTCGACTCACCGCTGCACGTGGTCGTCGCGTTGGAATATGCGGCGGACGACGAGATGCTCGAGCTCGTCTGCGACGAGGCCTCCGAGGGAGGCACGAAGCATTGGGTCGGCGACAAGACCGCAGACGGTCACGCGACTGCGGTAGAAGTCGCTTCGGAGATCCTCGGCAAATACATTGGAAGGTATGAGGGCATTTGGCTGAACAACCCGACCAGGGTCGAAGTCACACTCGAGAACGGCGCACTGCTGTTGAGTCGGAATGGCGGTGCAAGAAACACGCTGGTCCCGCAGTCCGAGACGACGTTCGTATGCCCCACCTGCCAGTGGGGCCAGCCGTACGTCTTCAGTCGCGAGGGCGACGGGATGGCGACCGAGGTCCGCGAGGTTCAGGTTTCGGGCGCCTGGATCTTCAAGCGCGTGCAATAACCAGCGAGCACGCCGCTCAGTCCCAAAATTTCCACCAAGGTTTCGCGGGCACCGGCGCTTCGGGCCGCGCTTGCCCCTCTTTCGAATAGTCGACGAATGTGAGCGCGCCGTCGCATTCGTCGGCGGCATACGGTACGTCCGCCGGCGCGAGCATGTCGCTGCCGCTGTACGTGCCGGCGAAGTAGACGGGATCCTCTGCCGTGTAGCTGCGCATCAGCGTCGGCCCAGCCGGGTCCACCGAGAAGCGCTCGACGACGTGCAACTGGTCCGTGTGCAGAACCGGCGGCGACAACACGCCCGGCGCGAAGCCGACGGTGTCGACGACGAGCACGTCGTTCTCCCAGCGGCCGATCGAGTGACCTGCACGGGACGGCGAGAGGGTTGCCGGATGCTGGGCCATGTTCATGTGAATCGTGCGCGTGAAGCCGAGCTGGCCGTACTCGAGCGTGACCGTGTCGGCCGTCTGCGTGACGCGATTGACGGCGCCGTCGTAGGTCCAGTCGAACAGAATGCTCGTCGTCTCGCAGCGCATGCGCGGGTTGTGCTGCGGGTTGTACGTCTCGAACGCGTCGGTCTTCTCGCGGCCGGCCGGTGTGAGCTCGACGTCGCGCGTGCGGTACTGGCGCGCGTTCTCGGGCGTGTTCGCACCCGGCTCGAAGCTCTGCGCTTGCGAGAGCGGGACGAGCGCGCCGCCGCGGCCGCGCGGGTCGGTCATCACGAGCTGCTCGGGCGCCCAATCGCCCGCGAGGTTCGGCTCGCCCGACGGCAGGCGCGCCGGGCGTTCGACGGCTACGCGCGCCGCCGGCGCCGTCGACAGCTGGCCGTAGCGGTCGGCCGAGCTGCCGTCCGCAAATACGATGGTCGAGAGGTAACAGGAATTCGGGTCGCGGCGATCCGGTGCTGCCTTGATCGTGACGGACTCGCCCGGCTTGAACATCTCGGGGGA
>DATFFV010000316.1:0-2160 GCA_035249885.1 Gammaproteobacteria bacterium
GTCACGAGCCGATTCGTCCCCAGCGTCACCGTGACGGGCCGTTCCGTGTTCTCGCGCAGCGTGAGACAAGGAATACCGAGATAGCTCGTCTCCTCTTGCACGCCGCCGGAGTCCGTCAACGCGAACCGGCAATCGCTGACCAAGCTCATGAACTCGACGTACGACAGCGGCTCGGTCAAACGGATCGCGCCGGCCGCCGCCGTCTCGAGCTGCGCGGCAAGACCGAAGTCCCGGAGCCGCTGGCGCGTGCGCGGATGAACGGGGAACACGAGCGGCACGCGCGCGGCGACATCCGCGAGCTGCTCCACGATGAGCGTAAGCTGCGCCCGGTCGTCGACGTTCGACGGCCGGTGCAGCGTCACGACGCCGAAGTCGCGGCCCTGCAGGCCGAGCTTCGCGGCCATGCCCGCCGCGCGAATCTTCGGCGCCAAGAGCTCGAACGAGTCGAGCATGATGTTGCCGACGAGCTCGACCTTATCGGCCGGCACGCCCTCGCGCGCCAGGTGCTCGTTGCCGTCGGGTGACGGCGTCCAGAGCAAGTCCGCGATCGCGTCGGTCGCGAGCCGGTTGATCTCCTCGGGCATGCGCCGGTCGCCGCTGCGTAAGCCCGCCTCGAGGTGCGCCACGGGGATCCGAAGCTTCGCGCCCACGAGGGCGCACGCGAGCGTCGAGTTCACGTCGCCGACGACGACGATCCAATCGGGGCGCGACGCGAGGCAGATCTTTTCGTATTCGATCATGACGCGGCCCGTCTGCTCGCCGTGGCCGCCGCCGCCGACGCCGAGATGCACGTGCGGCTTCGGCAAGCCGAGGTCCGCGAAGAACGCGTCCGACATGTTCGCGTCGTAGTGCTGGCCCGTGTGCACGATGCGCGGCGTACACCACGACTCCGCTTTCAAAGCGTGGTAGAGCGGCGCGACTTTCATGAAGTTCGGGCGCGCGGCGGCGATGAGGTCGATGGCGGCGGGGTGGGTCACGGCGGGGTCGCGGACGACTAGAGGAACAACCCGCTCAGATCCACGCGCCGGCCGAGCCCGGGGACGTCGAAGACGCCGGCTGCGCGCGCCGAGCGCTCGCCGTACTTGCCATCGCGCGGCGTCCTGAACACCTGGACCCGCCGTTTCGTAAGGTCCGCGACCCAGAGCTCCGGCAAGCCGTGCCGTGCATAGAGGCGCGCTTTCGCACCGACGTCGAATTTGAGCGTCGTGTCGCTGACCTCTACGACGAGCAGCACGTCCGCCGCGCGCGGCTGCTCCGCGGCATAGCGATCCGCGCGCGGACGCAGCAGCGCCACGTCGGGCTGCGGCTCGGAATCGTCGCCGAGCCGAATCGCGCCCTGGATCCGCACGATCGCCGCACCTTTGAGCGCCGTGAAGAAGCGCTCGGCGAGCAGATCCACGACGGCGCCGTGCAGGCTCCCGATCGGCGGCATGTCGATGATCTCTCCGTCGATCAGCTCCACACGCTCGTCCGGCCGCAGCAGCCCCACCTCCGCCATGCGATGGTAGTCGTACACCGTCAGGCGGTGCCGTCGAGGCCAGGGTTCGTTCGTGACGCTCATGGCTCCTCCCCAACGACACGATAAGCAGATTGGGTTAGCGGGACAACGGCGGCGCCACGGCGACTCCGGACGACGCTACGAGCAGCCGCCCCGGAAGGCGAGCACGATTTGTCGATCTTTCGTGCAGGAATTCGCTAGGGCGCGCGGGGCATCGGCGGCTGATCGCGGCCGCCTTCCAGGAACGGTATACCCTTGAAGCGGTCGAGCTCGGCGAACCACGCGTCTAGATCGGTGACGATGGGCTCGAGCAGGATGCCCTCGCGCACGCGGCGTACTCGCACGCGATCGCCCGGTAGACGAAACGCCAGCGGCAGCCGAATGGCTTGGCTGCGCCCGTGCATGAAGATCTTGGCGACTCCGGTTTCGGACATGGCGATGGCCCCGTTCTCGATATCTATCACGAGTTTACACCGCGGCCTGCGCCGGGATGCTCGGCCGCGCGACGGTTCATGAGCGACGCTCGAAGCCGCGCACTTTCGCCGCAAGCCGAGCAGTAGTGGATATTACGCGCCGTCGAGCCACGCGCGCACGCGAGCGCAAATCGCCGCGAACGGACGAATGTGGCTACCGCGCGTTTCTGCACGAACGCACGAGTAATC
>DATFFV010000317.1:0-6337 GCA_035249885.1 Gammaproteobacteria bacterium
AATCGGCCTCCCGCAGCGTGCGCACGAGCGCGTCGACGGAACCGATGTCGGGCTTCGGGGCGCCGGCGCGCACGGCCATGCCGATGCCCGACAGCACGAGGTCGACGCGCGAGCCGGGCTCGACCTCGCCCGCGGCGATGAGCGCATCGAGCGCCTGTGCCGAGACGATGATGACGTCGGCGGGCTCGCCGCGGGCGAGCCGCGATGGGATCGAGTCGGCCGCGCCGCCCATCGAGGCGCCGAACACGCTGACGAGGCTGTGCCGCGACGATTTCTCGAACCACGGCGCGGCATCCAGGTACGGCGCCGTGAACGCACCCGAGGACATAACGACGACCTCGTCGGCGGCGGCCGCCGCGGCCGCCGCGAGCAGGGCGGCCAGGGCGACTCGCCGAGCGCTGCCCGGTCCGATCACTGCAGGGGCTCCGAATCCACGTTCCTTTAGCCTCGATTTCGCTGCTACATTAATAGTGAATGAGCCGCCGTAAGTTAGCCATTGCCATAACGGCCACATGCTTGGCTGCGGCCGGGCCTGCGTGCGCTCAGCAGCAGTGGCGCGAGTATCCGAGCATCGAGCGCGGCTGGTACGGCCGCCGCGACACACCCGCCGATCGCACGGCTCCGACGGAGTTCGTCGTCGGCCGGCTCATGTTTCCGCAGACCCAGCGCCGTTACATGCTGGGCGCCGGGCCCGGCGATTGGCGCGAAGGTGGCACGGCGTGGACCGTCGACTACCCCGAGGGCGACCGTACGTTCGCGCGCCTGCTCGGGCGCCTCACGACGATCGACGTGCGCCTCGTCGAGCAGCCGGTCAATCTCGACGACGGCATCGACGCATTCTATTGGCCATTCTTGATCTCGGGGCTCGTCGGGGCGTGGGATCTCACCGACGCGCAGGCCGCGAAGCTGCGCGAGTACTTGCTGCGCGGCGGGTTCCTGCTCTGCGACAGCTTCTACGGCACCGAGGAGTGGGAGGGCTTCGTCGAAGGGATGAAGCGCGTGTTCCCCGATCGGCCGATTCTCGATTTGCCCGACAGCCATCCGATTTTTCACTCGGTCTATGATCTCACCGACCGGCCGCAGATTCCGACGTGGCAGCACCTGCCGCGCGGTTATCGCAACGACGGCGCCGTGGCGCGCTGGCGTGCGATCCTCGACGACGACGACCGCGTCATGGTCATGATCGCGTTCAACAACGACATCGCGGACGGCTGGCAGCGTGCCGACGAGTACGAGTATCCACAGGAAGCCGCGAATCTCGCGATCAGTCTCGGCGTCAATTTCGCCGTCTACGCGCTGTCGCACTGACGTTTGTCAAATGGCCGGCGCGCGCGCAGAGTAACCGGCAGGGGGGTGCGCATGGTCAGTCGCCGGGCCTTCGTCGAAGGCGGCCTCGGGCTCGCCGCGGGTCTCGCGGCTTGGCCCGCGCACGCGACGCGCGCGCGCCGTGAGGATACCTTCGGCTCAACCGAAACCGTAACACCGGCACCTCTTCGGGTCGCGGTCGTCGATCGCGGTGTCGCGGGCAGCGCGGCGTTCGCCGCCGCGGCGCGTGCGCGCGGCCTGCGAGTGTTCGAGTTCACGAGCGATGTGGCCCAGGTCTGGATGCGCGAGCTCGAGCCGCGCTTGCGCTTAGGCGCGCTCGAAATCCTGGGGTATTCGAGCCCCGCGACGTCGTTCTGCCTCGAGCTCCTGGCCCGCGACTTCGGGGCGGGCGCAGCGCAGCCGCTCGGCGTCTCGACGTGGCTCATTGCGACGAATCCCGCGCGGCGCGCACCGCTCGCGCCGCTCTCACAACAACAAGGTTGAGCCGATGCCGAGTCCACCGCCCGGAATGTCCGACCGCAATTTCCAAGCGGCCCTGCGCGAGCTCGAGGCCGTCGTCGGCCGCGAGTGGCTCTTTACGAGCGACGAGGACGTGCTGCTCTACCGCGACGGCTACTCGCCGTTGTGGGGCGAGCCCGAGGAGCGCGTCGCGTCGGCCGCCGTCGCTCCGAGCTCCGTCGAGCAGGTCCAGGCCATCGTCAAGGTCGCCAATCAGTACGGCCTGCCGCTCTATCCGATCTCGACGGGCCGCAACTTGACCTACGGCGGCTCGGCGCCCGCGTACTCGGGTAGCGTCGTGCTCGACTTGAAGCGCATGAACCGCATCCTCGACGTCAGCGAGCGCGACAAGACGTGCCTCGTCGAGCCCGGCGTGAGCTATTTCGACCTGTATCGGCACTTGCGCACGAGCAACATCCGGCTATGGATCGACACGGCCGATCCCGGCTGGGGCGGCCTCATGGGCAACGCACTCGATCGCGGCGGCGGCTACACGGACGTCGAGTTCCGCGATCACTTCGACGCGCACTGCGGCATGGAGATCGTGCTGCCGAATGGCGAGCTCGTGCGCACCGGCATGGGTGCCTCCCCGCAGGCCAAGACCTGGCAGCTCTTCAAGTACGGCTTGGGCCCGTGGGTCGACGGCATCTTCTCGCAGTCGAACTTCGGCATCGTGACGAAGATGGGGTTCTGGCTCATGGAGGAGCCCGAAGCGGCGCTGCAAGTCAGCATCACCGTGCCGAAGCGCCGCGACGTCGTGCCGCTCGTCGACGTGCTGCACAGCCTCATGTGCGCGCACACGATCCCGTCGCAGGTAACCGTGGCGAGCCCGCTCATGAACGGCAGCGGGGATACCGAGCTCGTGCGTCTGCGCGGCTCGGGCGGCGCGAGCGACGACGACTGGGACCGCTTCGCCGCGGCGCAGGGGCGGCCGTTCTGGAGCGCGAGCTTCGCCTACTACGGTCCGCGCAGGGTCTTGGACGCGCAATGGGAGCACACCAAGGATCGGCTCGCCGGCATCGCGGGCATCGCGTTCCGCGAGACGGCGTCGTACACGTTCCCGCTGACCGACGTTGAGGTCGAGGCCGTGCCCGACAAGGCGCGGTTCGGCATTCCCTCGCTGAACTTGTTCGGCTCGCGCAACGCGCCCGGAGCGCAGCCGAGCGAGGGGCACCTCGACTTCTCGCCGATGATCGCCCCACACGGCGAGGACCTCATCGCGCTCAGCGACGTCACGGGCAAGATCTACGCCGATATGGGGCTCACGCCGCCGTTCGTCGGCGGCCTCATGTTCCACCCGCGCACGATGATCTGTTTCCATGCCGTGCCGACGTACCGCAACGCGGCCGACAATCAGCGCACGCGGCGCTTGTTCGAGACGCTCGTACGGTCGTGCACGGACTTGGGCTGGCCGATCTATCGCATTCACGCGCACTTCCACGCGCTCGGCATGCAGATGTTCGGCTGGAACGGCGGCGCGTTGCACCGGCTCCACGAGACGCTCAAGGACGCGATCGATCCGAACGGCATCGTCTCGCCCGGGCGTTACGACATCTGGCCGCGGCGGTTGCGAGGGTCGCGCGCATGAATCGGCCGACGCGCGTCTCGTCGGCCGTCGTGCTCGTCGCCGTGCTCGGAGCCTTAGCCGCGGCGCAGGAGGCGCCGTTCCCGGTCGCAGCATGGAGCCGCACGACGGCCGCCGTCGAAGATCGCGGCTCTGCCATCGAGCGCGGCGCGGCCGTGTTCAACAACTGGTGCAGCGCGTGTCACTCGCGCGGCCCGCAGAACGCGCCGGGCACGACGTCGCTGCAGATGAAGTATCAGGGCGCGTTGCCTGCGGCGCTCGAAGACCGGCGCGATCTCACGGCCGATCTCGTGAAGTTCTTCGTGCGCAACGGCGTTGCGACGATGCCGCAGTTGCGTAAAACCGAGGTCAGCGACGCCGACCTCGATGCGCTCGCGGCGTACCTGACGCAGCCGCGGTGACGGGACGAGGCCAAACCATGAGCCGGATCCCTGTCTCGACATCGCTGCCACTCG
Source organism: Gammaproteobacteria bacterium (assembly GCA_035249885.1). Lineage (GTDB taxonomy): Bacteria > Pseudomonadota > Gammaproteobacteria > Steroidobacterales > Rariloculaceae > FEN-1219. The sequence continues at coordinate 3,865 of DATFFV010000317.1, forward strand.
CGTTGCTCGCCGGTCTCCCCTCGACCGCCGGTGCCCAGCAACCCGAGTCGACAGTCCTGCGATCCGAGCAAGAGCTCAAGATCTCGATCGAGCTGCCGGCGTTGCCGAATACGCAGTGCCAGGCAACGAGCACGGCCGCCTACGAGCAGAGGAACACGAACGCGCGCGTCGAGAGCACGATCAAGGTCGAGGACTGCAAGGCGGCCTCCGGCGCGTTCACCGTCACGCTGCGCATCCGGGGCGACGACGGCGAGGTCAAGCTGCTGGAGCTCATGGAGACGTGGCAGCGGGCTGACGACCAGGACGTGAGCTTCAGCGCCGATTACCCCATCGGCGAGAACGTCGATCTCGTCAGCGCGCGCGTGCGCGGCCTGAGCTGCACGTGCGCCGATCCCGCCGGAGAGGATTGAGCGCCAAGTGTGACGGTGGGCCGGACCGGCCCGAAGCGTCTGTGTCACGATGCCCTCCCTAGGCGTGACCGCCTCCCGAGGACACATTCCATGAACCGAGACGAAGCGAAGCCCCTACGGGACGCCGCGCAGCATGCTGCCAATTGGTGCCTCGGCAAGCTCGAAATGCGGGCCGGCGGCTATGGCAAGGTGCCCGAGCACGCCGACTCCGAGCGCGCGGCGTTGCAAGTGGCGCATTCCATCGCCGTGTGTGAGATCGCACGGCTGACGACGATCATCGAGGGTTGACCGCGCGCGGAGCCGAGGTTGCGATGCAACGCCGGCGCCTGCGTCCAGCTCAGCGCCGCAGCGCGAACACCCAGACGACGCCGCCCTGCGGCACGATCGTCTCGGTGCCGCGCGCGGTGTCGATGCGCGCCGTCATCGCTTGCGCGTCGACGCCCCAGCCCGATTGCACGGCGATGTACTGAACGCCGTCGATCTCGAACGAGGTCGGCACGCCCGTGATGCCGGAGTTCGTGCGGTATTGCCAGAGCAGCCTGCCAGTGGCTGCGTCGAACGCGCGGAAGTAGCGGTCGTTCGTGCCGCCGCTGAACACGAGCCCGCCGGCCGTGGTCATAACGGGCCCCCAGTTCGGCGACTGAAACTCGTGCGTCCACACGCGCTCGCCCGTGCGCAGGTTCCACGCTTGCAGCTCGCCGATGTGGTCCGCGCCGTCTGCGACGAGGAAGTCGAGCGTCTGCGCGCCCGTGAATTGCTGGCCGGGGCGATACTCGACGTCCTCACCGACGAGGTGCTGGCAGAGGTTCTCGTTGGCAGGGATGTACAGATATCCGGTGCCGGGGTTGTACGCCGCCGGCGGCCAGTCCTTGCCGCCCCACAGCGACGGGCAGTAGATCGCCGGCTTGTCGATGCCGGGCTTGCGCTCCATGTCGTACTCGGGCCGGCCCGTGACGGGATCGATGCTCGTGAAGACGTTCTGCTTCACGTACGGTTTCGCGGCGATGAACGAGATGCCGGTCGCGCTGCGCTCGAGCATCCAGAGATAGCCGTTGCGGCCCGGGTGCACGAGCCCCGGCACCAGGCGGCCGTTGCGCGGCAGATCGACGAGCAATGGCGCCGAGACCTCGTCCCAATCCCACGAATCGTTCCAGTGATACTGGTGATAGCCCTTGAGCGCTCCGGTCTCGACGTCGAGCGCGATGACGGAGTTCGTGTAGAGGTTATCGCCGGGGCGGGCGTCGCCCGTCCACGGGCCCGGGTTGCCCGTGCCCCAGTACGTAAGCCCAAGCTCGGGATCGAAGCTACCGGTGATCCACACGGGCGCGCCGCCCGTGCGCCAGGAGTCGCCGGGCCAGGTGTCGCTGCCGGGCTCGCCGGGCGCCGGAACCGTATACGTTTTCCACACTTGCTCGCCGGTGTCGGGCTCGAGAGCGACCACGAAGCCGCGAATGCCGCGCTCGCCGCCCGAGACGCCGACCATGATGCGGCCGCGTGCTGCCAGCGGTGCAATGGTCATGTAGTAGCCGTTGTTGTAGTTCTCGACGGCCTTGTTCCAGACGACGGCGCCGGTCTTGGCGTCGAGCGCCACGACGCGTGCATCGGATGTAGCCGTATAGACCTTGTCGCCGTAGAGCGCGACGCCGCGATTGGTCGGATGGCCCATGCGGATGTCGGCCGGCATCGTGTGCCGGTAGCGCCAGAGCAGGTCGCCGGTCTTCGCGTCGATGGCGATGACCTGGTTGAACGGCGTCGTGACGAACATGATGCCGTCGTTGACGATCGGCGGAGACTGGTGCCCTTCGACGGTGCCCGTCGACATCGTCCACACGGGCGTAAGTTGCGTGACGTTGCGCGTCGAGATCTGGCGCAGCGGGCTGTAGCTCCACGAGTCGTACTGGCGCAAATACATGAGCCAGTTGCGCGCCTCGGGCGACTCGAGCCGAGCGTCCGTCACGGCGCTGTATTCGCGGGTGTCCTGGGCGCCGCACGCGAGCGCCGCGACCGTCATGATGGCCGCGACGGCCCCGCGAATGGTGTGACGGATCATGAGACTTCCCCTT
>DATFFV010000318.1:0-2096 GCA_035249885.1 Gammaproteobacteria bacterium
CGTGCTGAGCAGGTCGCCTAGTGACCACTCGTGGCGGTCAAGGAAAGCGTTTGCCTCCACGAAGTAGCCCATCACCATGGGTTTTGGTTCCGCGTTATCCGCTTGCGTCTTGTCCACGAGAGCCTCAGACGTCTTAGAACGAATTCACCGCCGCCGCCGCAATCGCAAGGTTATAGATGATCTGGGTAATCGCACTCCACCTCGCGAGAGTGTTATCCACATCGATCGGCACGACGATCGCATCGCCCGGCGCGATCCCGCTGCTGCCACGCCGACTGAACCACCGCGCCCCGGAATCGGCCACCACCTCGCCGCTCGCCCGGACGACGTAGATGCGCCTTTGATCGGCGCGCGCGGTGAGACCGCCGCTCTTGTCGATGTAGTCATCCAAGCTCAAGCCACGCTCGAAAATGTGCGCGGTGGTGTACTGCACCTCGCCGAGCACGGCCACTTCTCGCCGCTCGTCGGGTACGAGCAGCTGATCGCCGTCTTTGAGGAAGAAGTCGGCGTCCAGCCTATTCGCGATCACGTCGTCCAACCGAATCACGAGCCGGCCCGTCGCTACGGTGCTTCGGAGCTGTGCGATCAGCGATTGACCCGCAGAGATCGCATCGGCGGCGCCGGCATCGGTGACGGACAAAGCGGCAAGATCGCGCTCGACGCGCCGTGCGAGCTGCTCGAGAAGCTCCTGCTCGCGCTGGCGCGATTCCACTCGCGTGAAAACCGCGCCTTCGGGGAACGCGAGGTCCGTCAGCCCACCGGCGCGTTCGATGACGGACGACAACGTTTCGCCGCGGCGAATCGGGTACTCACCAGGGAACATCACCTCGCCGCGAAGCGCAACGGTTTCCGCGCCACGCCAGCGCGACACCTCCCGGATGCTCAAGTAGTCGTAAGGCGTGAGCGCGAGGTCGGCGGCCGCATCGCCGCGCAGCGCAGCCGCGAGATTCACGTCGATGAGCTCCGTCTCGCGGTACGAGCCGTCCACGACGGCGTAGCGCGTGAGCTCGGCTTCACTGGCATAGGCGGCCTCGCTCAAGCCGCCGCCCGCGCGCAGCAAATCGCTCACGCGCATGCCGGGCTCGATCGGGTACTCGCCCGGCGCGCGCACCTCCCCGGCCACGCGCACCACGGGTGACGGCGTATTCGGCGGTGCCTGAGCCTCGAGCTCATCGATGAGAGGGGTCAGCACCTCCTCGCGCCCCGTCTCGATGTTGAACACGTGCACGGTGTCGCGCGGCTCGAGCAGCACGTTGGCGGCCGCCGCCGGCGAGCGCCACACCGCCTGGAGATCGGCCGACAGCACGGCCACGTCGACGTTCGGCGCCCGCTCGCGGCGGATCAGCACATAACCAAGATCCGACAAGGGCTTCACGAGCTCCGGGCCCGGTAAAAGATCGCGCAGCCGCATGCCGCTGGACCACTGATAGAGCCCCGGCTGGAACACGTTGCCGGCCAGGCGCACCGAGTTCTCGAGCTGCTCCAGGTTCGGTGGCACGCGCAGCACGTCGCCGTCGCGCACAACCGTGCGCGCCCCGGCGCCCGCGAGATCGATGTCCTCCACAGTGGTGCCGCGGTTCGGCACGACGCGCTCGATCTTCGCGGCGCTGCGGTTGGCGTTCGCATTGAGCCCGCCGGCGAGCGCGACGAGCTCGGCCACGGTCTGTTCGTTCCTGAGCTCGTAGATCGCGGGCCTGCGCACCTCGCCGTCCACGGTCACCGTGGGACCGACGGGCGGCACGAAGATCGCGTCCCCGGACTGGAGGCGCGCATCGCCGCGCGTATCGCCGCGCAGCAGCAGGTCGTAAACGTCGAGCGTCGACACCGTATTGCCGTCGCGCCGCAGCGCGACGTTGCGCAACGAGCCGATGGTTTTCACACCGCCGCCGGCGAACAGTGCGTTGGTCATCGTCGACAGGCCGCTCACGGTGTACGAGCCCGGCCGCGTCACGTCGCCGAGCAACAGCACGCGAATCGACCGCAGCTCGCCGAGCGTGATGCTCGCGCGCGTGCCGATCATCTGTTGCGCCACGCGGTCGTTGATTGTGTCGCGCATCTCGGCGAACGAGAGCCCGCTCACCGTGATCGGACCGATG
>DATFFV010000319.1:0-6871 GCA_035249885.1 Gammaproteobacteria bacterium
CCGCGGCAGCGCTCGGCTTGATGGAGCCGGTCCTGCCGCCGCGGCTCGCCGACGGTCTCACGATGGCGGTCAGCCCGGCGGGTGCGCTCTTCGCGCTCGGCGTCACGGCCGCGACGGCGCTCTTGGCGAGCCTTGCCCCCGCGCTGCGCACGTCACGGACGAGCGCGCTCGCGATGAAGGGTCATGCGCCCCAAACGCTCGGCGGCCATGGTGCGGCACGGATCCGCAATGGGCTCGCCGCCGTGCAGATCGCGTTCTCGATGGTGCTGCTCGTGCTCGCGGGGCTGTTCGCGCAGAGCCTCGCGAACGTTGCGCGCATCGATCTCGGCATCGACGTCGATTCGCTCGTGAGCTTCGACGTCTCTCCGCGATCGAATGGCTATGGCCCGGAGCGGACGCTCGCCGTGTACGACCAGATCGAGCAAGCGCTCTCCGCGCAGCCCGGCGTTGAGCGCGTGTCGTCGGCCGCCATTCCGCTGCTCGCGGGCCGTGGCTTCGGAGTCACGGTATCCGTCGACGGGTTCGAGGACGGCGCCCGGCCCGTCGAGGCCAGCATGAATCTCGTGGGCACCGGGTTTCTCGAGACCGTCTCGATCGGCCTACGCGAGGGCCGCGGCTTCACGAATGCGGACCTGGCGGGTCCGCCGCGCGTCGCGCTGGTCAACGAGCGCTTCGTGCGCGCCTATGGCCTTCAGGATGGCGCCATCGGGAGGCGCATCTTGTTCGGCGACGACACGCCGCTCGAGATCGTCGGCGTCATCGCCGACACGGCCTACAGCGAGGTCAAGAGCGACGTTCCGCCCCAGATCATCGCGCCGCGAAGCCTCGATACGTCCAGTCCACTATCCCTGTTGTCGTTCCTCGCCTCGTCCGCAACCTTCTACGTCCGCACGGCAATCGACCCCGACGCGCTCGTGGCGGCCATTCCGCGCGTCGTCGCGGGTGTCGACCCGACATTGCCCGTCAGCAACGTCATCACGTTGCGACGCCAGGCGCAGGAAAACATCTTCGTCGACCGGCTCGTCACGATCCTGTCCGCCTCGTTCGCGTCGCTCGCGACGCTGCTCGCCGCGATCGGGCTCTACGGCGTCCTCGCCTACGGCATCGCGCAGCGGACGCGCGAGCTCGGCCTGCGCCTCGCGCTGGGCGCGGAGCCCCGGAACCTGCGCGCCATGGTCGTCAGGCAGGTGGCGGGCGTGACCATCGTCGGCATCGCGCTCGGCGCCGTCGCGGCCATTGCGCTTGGGCGGGCCGCCCAGGCGTTGCTCTACGGGTTGTCGGGCTACGAGCCCGTCGTGATCGTCGCGGCTGCAACGGTCCTTGCGACGGTCGTCTTTGCAGCCGCGTATGTTCCCGCGCGGCGCGCGTCGAGCATCGCGCCGATGGAGGCGTTGCGCTACGAGTGACTCATGGCGCCTCGGCGCGCCACAACGAAGGATGAAAAAGGCTTCCTGCGGAGGAAGGGGCCACGGCCGCAAATGCGAACGCGTTGCATTCAATAAATCCCTCACGGGAGGTGCTTTTTACCCTTTTCCGGTGCGCGCTTCCGCGGGACTCACGTTGCGTGTCACGAGCACGGACGATTTGCACGACAATTGAAGTCGGCCACGCGGCGCGCAGCGCCCACGCACCGCCTGACGTCCGAAAACACTTTTGAGGAGGCCTCGCGTGAAGATCGTCGTCGCTGCCGTTCCGCCCGTCGTCGGGACGCTGTATCCCGAGCCTTACGATGTACCCTGCCGCAACCGCGAGCGCCGCAAGCTCGGCGACGCGGCGGGCCTCACGCAATTCGGCGTGAACCTGTTGACCCTGCCGCCCGGCTCGTGGTCGGCCCAGCGTCACTGGCACACGGAATCCGACGAGCTCATCTACGTGCTCGAGGGCGAGGTCACGCTCGTGAGCGACCAGGGCGCGGAGACCTTGAGCGCCGGCGACGCCGCGGGCTTCAAGGCCGGCGACGCGAACGGGCATTGCCTCCAGAACCGCTCACAGTCACGAGCGGTCGTCCTTGAGGTCGGCACGCGCGCCTCGTTGGACGCGGTCCACTACCCGGGCATCGATCTGTTGGTGCCGCCCGGAGAGAAGCCCGCAATGTTCACGCACCTCGACGGCACGCCGTACCCGGCCCGGCCGCGCAGCTCCAAATAGGCTCGAGCCCCGTCGCGCTATCGAGCGACGCCGCCCTGCCGCCGGAAGGTGACGGGCACCCCGCCCTGCTCGCTGCTGAGGACGCCGACGAGCGTGCCCTCGCTCGTGAGCTCGCCGGCGAACACCCAGGGTTGCCAGTTCGGCAGGTCGAAGCGCAGCGCGCGGTCCTCGATGCGGACGTTGCGTAGCGGCTGGCCGATCTCGCCGAGCGTAGTCCCGAGCAATCGGCCGACAACGATCAGGTCCGACGGTCTCTCGAACTCGAGCTCGATGTCGAGGTCGAGCGTGACGATGCGCGGTCGGCCGACCCAGCGCCCCGCGAGCGCGTCGGCGAGCTCGCGCGACACTGCGATGGGCTCCTCGGGTGTGGGCGCGGGATTCTCGCGCTCGTGGCGGTTCGTCCGCACGTAGTTCGGGACGATCGTGTTGTTCTCGTGGCACGCGTACTCCGGCATGAAGTACGCCGGATCGTGGCGCATCGGGTAGCGCACCGTGAACGGCCGCATGAGCACGACGGGATCCTCGGTCGTGATCTCGTAAAGCCACCAATCGGCGTTGAGCCGCACGATGCGCTCCGTGGTCTTCATTTCGCGGCTGTACGGGAACCGATTGCCGGGCGGCGAGCCCACGACGGCCAAGTTGATTAACGGCGGGCCCTCCTTGTAGTGCGTCGTCTCGACGACGAGCGTGGTCCCTTCCCACCGGCCGCGCGACTCGCCGAGGTACTGCTCGATCTCCGCGGCGAGCGGCGCGCGGCCGTCGGTGGGGATCACGCGCGCCTCGTGGATCATCTCGAGCTGGAACACGACGTACCCCGGCGCCTGCACGATCGTGAACCCGCCGTTGTAGCGGTACGGCATCATCGACGACGGCATGCCGCGCGTGACGCAGCGGTCCCAGCTGTCGAAGTCCTGCGGCCCGTCGTAGGTGTGGTTCTCGCCGGGCAACGCCCAGCCGCTGCGCATCGCGAGCGCTCGGCGTTTGCCTTCGGGCGTCAGAGCAGGCAACAAGCCGCTCGGCGGATCGACGATGAGGCTCGTCTGGCGCTGCGGGATGTTGGGGTCGAGCGCGCCCGTGCGAATCGAGCGGCCGAGATCGCCGTCCAACAACGCTTGCCGGCTCGCGTCGGCCTGGTTGCGCCACTCGTCGATGCGCCGGTCGTATTCCGCTTGCGTGAGCCACGCCTTCTGCATGTCGCACGCGCGAGCGCGCGCTCCGCCGCCGGCGCCGGCCACATCGCCGAACAGGAACGTCGGCAACCGCCGTCCCGCGTAACTGTCGGCGCAACGCTCGAGCGGCACGCGCGACGCCTGCATCATGTCGAGCGTGGCTTGAATATCGGGCTCGCCCCACGGCGTTCGCGGGTGCTGCCAGCCGCGCGGCGTCGCGATGAAATGGTTGGCCTCGCTCGGTGCGCCGCGAATGGTGTCGTCGATTTGCGCGCCTGCGGTCGCGGCGAAAACCGAACCTGCTGCGACGGCGAGCAGGAACTTCAAACGCAAACGGTTTTTCTCCCGTCTCACGAGGGGACGATAACACCGCGACGCAGGCCCGCGCGATGGGCTACTGAGCGTTGAGGACGACGATCGGATTGACCTGCGTCGCGCGCCGCGCCGGGAGCACCGAGGCGGCGAGCGCGACGCCCGCGAGCACGAGCGTGACGAGCACGATGAGCACGGGGTCGGTCGGCGCAACGCCGTAGACGAGCCCTTGCAGCGCGCGGCCGAGCAGCGCGATTCCCGCAACGCCGAGCACGAGGCCGAACGCGACGAGCACGAGCCCTTCGCGCAACACGAGCGCGAACACTTGTCGCACGGTGCTGCCCAACGCCATGCGGATGCCGATCTCGTGCGAGCGCTGCGCGACCAAGTACGCGAGCACGCCGTAGACACCAAGCGCCGAGAGGAACAACGCGACGCCGCCGAACGCGACCGCAATCCCCGTCGCGAGCCGCTCGCGCGCGAGCGTCTGGTTCGTGCGCTCGGCCATCGTCCGAACCCCGAACGGCACGAGATCCGGATCGATTGCCGCTAGCTCCGTTCGCATGGTTCGAATCACGGTTGCAGCGTCAAGCGGCGACTTGATGGCGAACGTGTAGTAACGCTGTACCCACTGCCGATACGGCGTGTAGTAGGAGCCCAGCGAATCTTCACTTCCGGCGAGGCTGTAGAGCCGCACTTCCGGCACGACGCCCACGATCGTGAGCCACTTCGTGCGCTCGGTCACGACGGCCGCGTTACCGTCTATGCCGGGCATGAAGAGCCGCTTGCCGATTGGATCGGTGTCCGGCCAAACACGATTGGCCAATCGCTCATCGACGATGACGACGTTGGGCGCCGCCGCGTCGTCGCGTTCGTCGAAATACCTGCCTCGCGTAAGCGAGGTGCCCATGGTTTCGAAGAAGCCCGGCGTGACCTGTGCCCACGGCGCCGCGAGCGGTTCGTCGACCGACTGCTCGTTGCCCTCGACGAAGATCGCTTGCAGGTTCACGCGCCCGCCGCTCAACGGAATGAGCGTGGTCGCACCGGCCGACACGACACCGGGAGCGCCGCGCATGCGCTCGAGAAAGCCGTCGAGCGTCGCAAACACGGCATCTTGGCTGTAGTTGTAGCGCGGCCCCTCGAACGGCAAGGTCCCCGTGACGATGTTGTCGCGCGAGAAACCGGCGTCGACGTTCAAGAGATTGCGCACCGTCGTGAACAGCAGTGCAGCGCCTACCAACAGCACGAACGCGAGCCCCACCTGTGCGACCACGAGCGTTCTGCGGATCGTCCGCGCTTTCTCGCCGCTCGCGCCGGTGTGCCGGTCCTGCCGGAGCACGTCGGCCAGATTGTCGCTCTTCACGTGAGCCAACGACGCGAGCACGACGAACAGCCCGCTCGCGAGCGCCAGCGCGAGAACGAAGCCGACTACCGTCCAATCGAGCCCGATGCCGTCGAGCTGCAAGAATCGATCGATGCGCACGGTACCGACCATGCGCAGCGCCACGGCTCCCAAGACGACACCGAGCACGCCGCTCGCGGCCGCGATCGTGAGCCCTTCGAACGCGAGCAGCCTCGCCACCCGCGTGCGCCCGGCACCGAGCGTCATGCGCAACGCTTGCTCGCGCGCACGCAAGCGCGACTGAGCCAACGCGAGGTTCGCGAGATTCACGGCGCCGATGAGCACGACGAACAACGCGCCGGCCCACAGCGCGTACAACGACCCGCGCAGGTTGCGTACGAGCAGCTCTTGCAGCGGCTCGACCGTCGTGTGGAAGCCGGCCTCCTCCATGCGTGCGCGGAGCTGCGGCAGCTCCTCGAGCATCGCGGCGTTCGTGGCGTCGACTTGTTGCTGCGCCTGCTCTCGCGTCGCGCCCGGCTCGAGCCGCCCGATGTTGTACCAAAAGTTCGCCAGCGGGTCGTTCCGCTGGTTTGGCGGGATGGTGAGCGGCACCCAGAAACGGGCGTCCGGCATGAAGAACGAGAAGCTCTCCGGCATCACGCCGACGATCGTGAACGGCCGTCCGCTCAACGTGATCTCGGTGCCGACGGCCGCGGGGTCGCCGGCGTAGAGCTGCTGCCACAAACCGTGGCTCAAGATCACGCGCTGCTCGTTGCCGAGCTCTCCCTCCTCCTCCGTGAACGCGCGACCGAGCGCCGGCGAGACTCCGAGCAACCGAAACAACGACGGCGTCGCTCCCATGCCGATCAGGAGCTCCGTGGCGCCATCGAGCGTAAGCTTGTGTTGCGCGCCGCTGAATAGCGCCTGCTCGGAGAACGCCGTGACTCCGCTCAGGCGATCGTAGTAGTTGCGCGGCGCACTCGTGTCGTTGAATGGTGCCCCGGTGTTCGGAAGCTGGTTCGCCATGATCATGATGCGCTCGGGCTCCGGCACGGCGAGCGGATTCAAGAGCCCCTGGTCCACGATCGCGAACACCACCGCGTTGGCGCCGAGGCACACCGCCAGCGTCAGGATTGCCGTCACGGAGAACCCGCGGTGCTTGCGGAGGTGTCGCCAGCTCGCGCGCAGGTCGAGGCCAAGACCCGTAGCAACGAACCGCCCGGCACGGGAGCGTTCGATTTGCACGACCGCGGCGGCGATAGGCTCGGCGCGCACGAGCTCGTCCCGCAGCTCCTGCCACGACGGCACTTGGCTCTGGAGCTCTCGCCACGCCTCGTCGGCGGACATCCCGCGCGCGAGCAACGACTCGCAGATCTCTTCGAGCTGGGCGCTCAGCTCCTCGGCAATCTTGACTTGCTGATCCGCGGGCAAGCCGAGCGGCTCAATGTGCTCGCGCACGAACGTCTTGATGTCACGCATACTCCGGCCCGCCCGCGCGTTGAATGGCTTCCATGAAGTCGGTGAAATTCTGGCGCTGCTCGGCGAGCACTTTTCGCCCAGCAGCCGTCAGCTTGTAGTAGCGCCGGCGCCGCTGGCCCGGCTTCTCGACCCACGTGCCGGCGATCAGGCCGCGCCGCTCGAGCCGGTAGAGAATCGGATACAGCGATGCGACGTTGAACGACACGGCACCACCCGAGCGCTGGCCGATGCGAAGCGCGATCTCGTAGCCGTGGCGGCGTGCCTGCTCGAGCTGGGCCAGCACGAGCAACTCGGCGGTGCCCTTCTTGAGCGCGCTCTTGGCGAGCGGGTTAGGCTGCATGTCTGGCATATATATGAATCATATATATGATCACAGGCTGGACACAAGCGCGGGCGCTAGGCCGCTCTCGTAGCCATGACC
>DATFFV010000320.1:0-3472 GCA_035249885.1 Gammaproteobacteria bacterium
GGCACGCCGATCCTGCTCGTCGAAGTCGATCCGCTGATCGAGTGGCTAGGGCGCGCACGGCGTGTCAATGTATCGAACTGAAGCTCGTGGAATTGGGGGGCTCGTGCGCTCCGGAAAGCTCGTCCTCGGTTTACTGCTCGCGCTGGCGGCGCTGCCCGCATTCGCGCAGGTCGGCCATCCGGCGAAAGGCGCGTGGCTCGGTTTCTGGGGGCCGAGCGAAGCGGAGCGCAGGCGCATCCTGCTGGCCCTCGATTGGCAGAACCGGCAAGTCGTCGGCACGATCAATCCCGGACGGAATGCGGTCGAGATCGACCGTGTCGAGATCGACTACGCGACCTGGACGATGACGATCGAGGCCGACATGCCGCTTGCAAACGGCAAGACGGCCCGCTACGTCGCCACGGGCAAGCTCGAGAACTTGGGCTCCTGGGTGAATCGCCGGTACTCGGGCACGTACCGGCACGGTGACGAGACCGGCACGTTCATCTTGGCCTTGAACTAGCACGCCCGGCAGCGGCGGGAACATGGTGAGGAGATTCCAGCGATGCGGCGGATACTGACGGCGGTACTCATCGGCGTGGCGGGGCTCGGTGCCGGCGCGGGCGCGGCGGCGCACCACTCGTTCGCCGCCGAGTTCGACGCGAACTCACCCGTAGAGCTGACCGGCACCGTGACGAATATCGAGTGGGCCAACCCGCACACGTTCTTCTATATCGACGTCCAAAACGCGAAGGGCGAATACGAGAACTGGGCGCTCGAGATGGGCAGCCCCAACGGGCTCATGCGCCGCGGCTGGACGCGCGATACGCTCAAGCTCGGGGACACCGTCACCGTGACGGGCTCGCGCGCGAAGGACGGCAGCTTCAAGGGTAACGCCCGCTCGGTCGTGCTCTCCACGGGCCGGCGGCTGTTCGCGGGTTCGAGCCAACCCGACGCCGAAGACGGCGCAAATTAGCGCGCCGCGAAAGGGGGATCGATGAACGAACGCCTCACACTCGCCACGGCCTGCTTGATCGTGATCGCGGCCGCGCCCGCGGCGGCGCAAAACGGCGACCGTGGAGCTGGCGGGCAAGAATCGCCGCCGCCGACACCTCGCTTCGCGGACGGCCTCGTGGACTTCGGTGGCGACGGTATCTGGATGCAGCCGTGGATCACGGACTTCGGCGCGCAGCTCGTCGATCGCGAGACGATCCCGTTCCTGCCGTGGACGAAGGCCATGTACGACTACAACAAGTCGAACGCTGTCGCCTACGACCCGCAGGGATTCTGCTTGCCGCCCGGCGGGCCGCGCTCGATGGGCACGCCGTACCCCTCCGAGATCATTCAGGATCGCGATCGCGGCCGCATCGTCATCATCTTCGAGGGCGGTGCGCACGTCTGGCGCGAGATTCACATGGACGGCCGGCCGCTGCCCGATCGCGAGGAGCTCAACCCCACGTATTTCGGCTACTCCGTGGGCCGCTACGAGGGCGATACGCTCGTCGTCGAAACGACCGGCTTCAACGAAAAGACGTGGCTGAACTTCAACGGGGCCATGCACACGAACGAGCTCCGCACCGTCGAGCGCTTCTCCCGGCCCAATCGGAACACATTGCACTACGAGGCCACGATCGACGATCCCGGCGCTTACAGCGAGCCCTGGACCATAGCGTGGGATATCCCCTGGGCGGAAGGCGCGGAGCTCGCCGAGTACATCTGCCAAGAGAACAACAAGTTTCAAATCGACCTCACGGACGATCTCGGCAATCCGTTCTTCAAGAAGGTGCCGGTCGAATAGCAGGAATCGGCATCGCGAGCGTCGCGCTCGGCGCGCGGCTTCTATAGGTGGTGACCCATGACCCCGCTGCGTTCAAAGTCCGCAAACACGTATGGCGCCGGCATCGCGATGAGCTTGCTCCTCGCGCTGGCCGCTCTCGATGTCGAGGCAGCCGAGCTCGGCGAGGCGGCGAAGCGGCAGGACTGGGGCGCCGTGCGCGCGCTGCTCGAGCAGGGCGCCGAGGTCGATGCGACGCTCGTCGATGGCTCGACGGCACTGCATTGGGCCGTTCAGTTCGATGAGCTCGAGACCGCGCGCCTGCTGATCGGTGCCGGCGCGAACGTCGCGGCAAGCAACCGCGCGGGCGCCACGCCGCTGCGGCTCGCGGCGATCAACGGCAGCGCCCCGATGATCGAGCTGTTGCTCGAGTCGGGCGTCGACCCCAACGCCCCGCTGACGCAACACGGCGACACACCGCTCATGATGGCCGCACGGACGGGCGCGCCCGCCGCGATCGAGGTCCTGCTCGAGCACGGCGCGGACGTCGCGGCCGCCGAGACCTGGGGAGGCACCACGCCGCTGATGTGGGCGATCGGCGAACACCACGAGCCGGCCGTCACGCTACTGATCGAGCGCGGCGCACCGGTCGACGCGCGATCGAACGTCGTTCCGCAGCGGCCGGCGGGCGCACGCGGCGTCGAAGGGACCGTGCCGATCGCTTTCGATCCCGAGCAGGCGCCGCTCCCGTACATCAACGGCGGGTTCACGCCGCTGCACTTTGCGGCGCGCGAAGGGCAGATCGGGGCCGTCCGTGCGTTGCTTGCCGCCGGCGCCGACGTCGACGCGATCGCCGCCGATGGCAAGAACGTGCTGGGGCTGGCGATCTACAACGGCCATTACGAGGTTGCCTCGCTGCTCATCGAGGCCGGCGCCGACGTCAACCAGCCCGACGCCGAAGGGTTTCCACCGCTCTTCTGGGCCGTCGACCGCCGCAACATGGAATGGAACCCGGGGTTTCCATGGATCCAGACCGCGGATCCGTTGCCTCTGATTCGCCAACTGCTCGAGGCCGGCGCCGATCCGAATGAATTTATCGACAATCGTCCCGAGTCCCGCCGCAACTTCGGCGGCTCGCCACGCATCAAGTTCGCGACCTCGTTGATGCGCGCGGCCTATTCGGGAGACGTCACGCTCGTCCGCTTGTTGCTCGAGTTCGGCGCCGACCCGCTCGTCAAGAACAGCGACAACGAGACGGCGCTGCTGGCCGCTTCGGGCTACGGCTGGATCGACGGTTACAGCCAGGGACGCTCGAACGCCGAGCGGCTCGAGACGATGAAGCTGCTCGTCGAGCTCGGCGCCGACGTGAACTGGGCGTGCAACGACGGCATCACGCCGGTGATGATGGCCGCCAATTTCGGCGATACCGACATGATTCAGTTCCTCGTCGATCAGGGCGCCGATCTGTCGGCGCACGATCTCGGGAAGAAGAACGACGGGGTTTTCGGCGGCAGCATCGAGCCGCTGATGCCCATCGACTATGCGATCGGCGTCGGCTCGTTCCGGCCGAACAACGCGATCCTGCACATGGCCGAAGCGACCGAGCTCCTCACGCGTCTCATGGCCGAGCGCGGCATCGCGCACACGACGTCCGAGTGCACGTTGCGCGCGTTCTCCTGCGGCAGCGTCGACCCCCAAGGCGCGACGGCATCGGACATC
>DATFFV010000321.1:0-3532 GCA_035249885.1 Gammaproteobacteria bacterium
TGACGGCGTGGCGGTCAAAACCGTCGGCGAGGAGACGTTCCGTATTGCGCGCGAGGTCGTCGACGAGATGATCCTCGTCGACACCGACGAGATCTGCGCGGCAATCAAGGACATCTTCGAGGACGTGCGCGCCGTCGTAGAGCCGGCCGGCGCGCTCGCCGTCGCGGGTCTCAAGCGCTACGCCGAGCGGCGCCGGAGCAACCGCGGCACGTTCATCGCAATCAACAGCGGCGCCAACATGAACTTCGGCCGGCTGCGCCACGTCACGGAGCGTGCCGACATCGGCGAGCACCGCGAGGCGCTGCTCGCCGTCGAAATTCCCGAGCGGCCGGGTGCGTTCCTCGCGTTCTGCGAGGCGCTCGGCGCGCGCAACATCACGGAGTTCAACTACCGCTATTCACCGGGCAGCACGGCCCGCATCTTCGCGGGCGTGTCGCTGCAGCGGGGGCAGGCCGAGGCCGCGGAGATCGTCGCGCAGCTCACGGCGCTCGGCTACTCCGTGCTCGACTTGAGCGATAACGAGCTCGCGAAGCTCCACATTCGCCACCTCGTCGGCGGCCAGGTGCCCGGCCTCAAGCACGAGCTCCTGTATCGCTTCGAGTTCCCCGAGCGCGCGGGTGCGCTGCTCGCGTTCCTCAAGTCCGTCGGCGACCTCTGGAACATCAGCCTGTTCCATTACCGCAACCACGGCTCGGACTACGGCCGCGTGCTCGCGGGCGTGCAAGTGCCGGCTAAGGACCGCGCGGTCTTCGCCGAGCACCTCGCGAAGCTCGGCTACCGGCACTGGGACGAGACCGCGAACCCGGCCTACCGGCTGTTCCTGCACGCGCAGTGAGCGGCGCGCCGATGATCACGCACCGCGGCGGCTGCCATTGCGGGCGCGTGCGTTTCGAGGTGCTGGCGCCCGCCAAGATCGAAGTATCCGACTGTAACTGCTCGATCTGCAGCAAGGCCGGCTACCTGCACCTCGTCGTGCCCGCCGAGCGCTTCAAGCTCGTCGCGGGCGCCGATATGCTGACCACGTATACGTGGAACACGGGCACCGCGAAGCACCGCTTCTGCTCCGTGTGCGGTGTCAAGTCGTTCTACGTGCCGCGCTCGCATCCCGACGGCTTCAGCGTCAACGCGCGTTGCCTCGATGCGGGCACGGTGGAGGCGATGACCGTCCGCCACACGAACGGACGCGAGTGGGAGAAGCAGTATCCGCGGGGCCGCGGCGAGTTCACCTAGCGGCGCACGCCCGCACGAGTCGCCTATTGACGCACGATTTACCCACCAGTTCATTCAACATCGTCGATTCCTCGTGTTCGAGGGCGCGAATGTTCACTTTGAACGCCGACGCCAGCGCTTTCATCGATTGCAGCGAAGCCGTTGCCTCCGTCTCGATTCGCTGAATCGTTCTCAGGTTCAGGCCGGCCGCGAGGGCCAGCTCTTCTTGGGACCATGCGTGGTCCTTCCTGAGCCGCAGTATCAAGTCGACATTCACTTTCATCGCGTATTCGCGCCCCGTTCTTGTGGAAGCCCGGACAGGATAGGGAGAACCCGCGGAATCCTTGACGAATAGCCGACGGTACTTGTGCGCATCCCTTACGACAGTTCTGCGACAGTACCTGGAGAATCCCCATAACCCAACGCCTGAGACGAGGGCACCAGCGTCCGGCCCCCCCCAGGCGCGAGTGGGGAAGAACCGCACCGGCGGGGCCGCGGCGAGCTCAGGTAGCCGCGCGAGTCCGCGTGATTCGATAGACCGCGCCCGGCTCGCGAACCTCGCTCGCAGGTTGCTGCACCGTCCTGGTGCAAAACGCGTCACGTGACGCGTCTTCGGCGGTGTCGGCCGTGTCGCCTTCCGCGTCGGTGTCGGCCATGCAGTCGTCGTCGGTGAAATCCTCGAGCCGATAGCCGCCGCGCGGGATCGTGCGCCCATCGACGGTGAGAAACCGCAGCGCCCCGTCGCCCTCACGCTCGATCCGGAACCCGCCCTCGTGCAGCAACCGGTGATGGTGCGTGCAGAGCAGCGTCAGGTTATCGAGGCTCGTGTCGCCGCCATCGGCCCAGTGCTGCAAGTGATGGGCATCGAGGTAGCGATGGCGCTGGCAGCCCGGGAACGAGCAGCGCCGGTCTCGCGCATAGAGTGCACGCTTGAGCGCCGTCGACACCGTGCGCTGCTTGCGGCCCACGTCGAGCGGCTGGCCGCGCTCGTCCTCGACGACCGTCAGCACGCTGCCGTCGCACGTGAGGCGCCGCACGGTGTCGAGTGGCAGGTCCGAGCGGCCGGCACCTTCTCGTAGCGCGGTTTCGTCCACGTGCACCACGACCTGGTACCGATCGGCTGTGGCGCTGCCTTCGCCACCTGCGCCGCCACCGTCGAGATAGGCCTTGACCACCGCCACGAGCGCATCGGCCTGCTGGGCTCGCCAAGCGGCACTCTTCGTCTCGCCGCCGATATCGGGCTCCACTCCCGTGCTCACCTCTCCCGCCGCCACCGCACAATCGATCGCCTTCGCGATGAGCTCGCCGTCCTCGATCGGCACCTCGACGGTCAGCCGCATCGTCCCTCGCCCCTCGTCCCGCCATAGCGATAGGCCACGCCGCTCCCATGCGCGCCGCGCTCCCGCCACGGACTCCGGCTGCACGTTGCGTAGCTGCCGGCATCGCTCTTCGACCTCGGGCACCGCAGCGTTCACCGCATAGGCCAGCAGCAGATCCTCATCGTGCTCATGGGCGACGCGCGTCAGCGCCCGCACCTTCGAGTACGAGAGCCGCCCGTCAGCGAACGCCCGCGAGATCGCGGGCAAGCGCCGCAACGCCTGCGCGGCGCGCACCTTCTCGCGCGCCGCCGAGGGCGAGAGGCCGCAGCGCCACGCGAGCCACTCGGCACAGGTCTTGAACGACCACTTCGCGTAGCCGAAGCGATCGTCGAAATCACGCACGAGCACGAGCATGCGGTAGCTGTCCGCATTCATCTGCCGCGCGAGCCGGCCGATCGTCGCGTCGAGCTCGTCGACCGACAGCTCGTCGTGAGAGGAGGAAACACCCAAGGATTCGAAGGCAGAACGCGGCCGAATGACGCTCATTGCGGGCTCCTGTTGAGGGGTTATTGGATAGCTGATCATACATCCAGCTATGCGTCGATATGCCAATAATAATCAGCTATTTAGAGGAGTTTCGATAAGCGTGCGGGGGGCGATGTTTAGTCTTGGCGTAGTGCCTGCATCGGGTCGACACGCGCGGCCCGGCGAGCGGGGAGCCAGCTCGCAACCAATGCCGCCGCAGTCAGCAAGAGCACCGCGACCGTGAGCACGGCCGGATCCACGGCGTCGACTTCGGGAATTTGCGCGGCGAGCACGCGGCCCAAAGCCAGCGCTCCCGCGATACCGAGCACGAGCCCCGCGACGATCATGCGGGCACCCTGCTTCATGACCATCCGCAGAACGTCGGCCGCTTGCGCGCCGAGCGCCATGCGCACGCCGATCTCCCCAACTCGCCGCGCGACGGCCCACGCGAGCACGCCGTAGACGCCGATGACGGCGAG
>DATFFV010000322.1:0-3482 GCA_035249885.1 Gammaproteobacteria bacterium
ATGAGCAACGTCGCGACATTGCTCATCGGCCACGTGCCTTCTTTCGTCACGTGGCCGATGAGCAATGTCGCGACGTTGCGCGATTTCGCGAACCGCGTGAGCTGGGCCGCGCATTCGCGGACTTGGCTCACCGAGCCCGGCGCGGAGGTCAGCGCCTCGCTGAACAGAGTTTGAATCGAGTCGATCGCGAGCACGCCGAGTTTGGGCTCCGCGGCAACACGCGCGAGCACGGCCTCGACGCCCGTCTCGGCCACGAGATCGAGCGGCGCATCGGCGACTCCGAGCCGCTTCGCACGCATGCCGATCTGCTCGAGCGATTCCTCGCCCGTCACGTAGCACGTCGGAATGCGCGGCGCGAGATTGGCGAGCGCGCGCAGCAACAACGTCGATTTGCCGATACCCGGATCGCCGCCGAGCAGGACCACGCCGCCGGGTACGAGCCCGCCGCCGAGCACTCGGTCGAACTCGCGGAGGCCCGTGCTCAACCGATCGACGCGGGCCACGTCGACGCTACCTAAGCGCGTGAGTGCGACCTGCCCCGCGACCTGTGCACGCTCGGTGCGCCGCGTCATCGGCACGGACTCGGCGAGGCTGTTCCAAGCGCCGCAGTCGGGGCACTGGCCCTGCCACTTCGGCTGTTGCCCGCCGCAGTTGTCGCACGTAAAGACGGTCTTCGTCCTCGCCATCGCGCGAGGATAGCCGAACTGCGCGGCGCAGCGCGCGCCGCCGCCGGCTTGGGAAACCGGTAACCCATCACACGGTGGCTCGGACCTCACATGGCATACTGCGCGCGCCCGAGGAACTTGAACCATGGATCGGTTTGGCAATCTGGTACGCAAGCTCCCCGAAGCCGCGGCGATCGGCCTGCTGGTCACCGCCCTGCTTTACGTGCCGCCTTTCAGCGTTGCCCCACGCCTCGATGGCTGGCTGTTCGACGCTCGGTCGGACGTCGTGCCCGTCACTGGCATCGCGACTTGGTTGCTCGTGACGGGCGCGTGGCTCCTCTGGCGACGCGCGCATCGGCCAAGACGCCAGCTCACCGCAGCGAATCGACTCGCGAGCGCCCGCCGCGCCGCCGACGAAGGTCGCCTCGCGGAAGCCTGGGCGCTCTATCGGACCCTGCCGACCGCTCCCGGCCTGCACCCCGAGATCTACGACGTCGCCTGCGCGCTCGAATCCGCAGGCTCAGCGGAAGAAGCCGCCGAGCTCTTTCACCGCGTCGTGCAGGCCGACGGCGCGTTTCGCGACGTGGCGCATCGTCTCGTCCGGGCCGGCAAGAGCGCCGAGCAACCCGCGGAAGACGCGCCCGTGCCGGCGAAGATCGGGCGTTATCAGGTGCTCGAGCCCATCGGCCGCGGTGCCATGGGCAACGTCTATCTCGGCCGCGATCCGATCATCAACCGCATCCTCGCCCTCAAAGCCATCGATCTCTCCGTCGGCTACGACACCGTGGGGCTCGAGAGCACGATGGAAGGCTTCCTGCGCGAAGCCACGATCGCCGGCGGTTTGAGCCACCCCAACATCGTGACGATCTTCGACGTAGGCGAGACCGAGGGACTCGCCTATATCGCGATGGAGTACGTCCGCGGGCATCACCTGAGCGAGTTCTCGGCGGCCGAACGCTTGTTGCCCATCGAGACCGTGGTCGAGCTCGTGAGCCGCGCCGCCGACGCCTTGGACTACGCGCACCGGCACAACGTGGTTCACAGGGATATCAAGCCCGCCAATATTATGTATGATTCTCTTTCTAACAGCCTGAAGATTACGGACTTCGGCATAGCCAAGTTGATCGACGCCAACCGGACGCGTACGGGCATCGTGTTAGGGACTCCCGCATTCATGTCGCCCGAGCAGCTCGAAGGGAAAAACGTGAACGGGCACACTGACTTATTCGCGCTTGGTGTTAGCCTTTATCAGTTACTGACCGGCCAGTTGCCCTTCCGCGGAGCGTCAATGACCAGCCTTATGTTCGTGATCGCGAACGAACCGCATGCGTCCGTCACTTCGGTGCGCCACGAGCTGCCGGGGTGGCTGGACGCCGTCATCGACCGCGCGCTGGCAAAGGACCCTGCCGAGCGCTTCCAAAGCGGCGCTGAGATGGCCGCGGCCCTGCGCCAGGCGGCCTGAGCGACGCGTAGCGCATGACTCTCAAAGGGAAACTGGTGCACGTCGAGGTCACAGACGTCGGCAAGGTACGCGACCACAACGAGGACGCCATCGGGGCGCGGCCGGAGATCGGCTTGTGGGTGCTCGCCGACGGCATGGGCGGCTATAACGCCGGCGAAGTCGCGAGCGGCATCGCCGTCAAGACCATCATCGATCTCGTGGCCGAGGCCTGCAAGCGCGAGAAGCGCGGCGAGGTCGAGACCGGCACGGGCTACATGCGGCAAACCATCGTGCTGCGCGACGCCATCCATCGCGCCAACAAAGTCATCAACCAAACCGCGCAATCGCAGCCGCAGTGCGAAGGCATGGGCACGACGCTCGTCGCGAGCTTGTTCTACGACAACCGTGTATCGATCGCGCACGTCGGCGACTCGCGCATGTATCGCATGCGCGGTAATCGCTTCGAGCAGATCACGATGGACCACTCGTTGCTCCAGGAGCTCGTCGATCGCGGCTTCTACTCGCAAGAGGAAGCGCAACGCTCGACGAACCGCAACTACGTGACGCGTGCGCTCGGCGTCGAAGCGAACGTCGAAGTCGAGGTCCAGGAAGTCGAAGTCCAGAAGGGCGATTACTTCCTCATGTGCTCCGACGGCCTGCCGGACATGGTCGAGGACGAAGACATTCACCTCACGATCAGCACGTTCAACAACGACGTGCGGACGGTCGGCGAGCAACTCATCAAATTGACTAACGACAACGGCGGTCGCGACAACGTTTCGGTGATTCTCGTGCGCGTTGCCGACGCGTTCCCGGCCGACGCTGGGTTCATGAGCAAGGTACGCGGACTGTTCGGGTCGTAGTGGCGATCGAGTAACGAGGCAATTGGGACGACTACCATGGCACGCTTGATTCTCAGCTTGGACGGCCAGACCTTGGCGGAATACAACATGACCAAGGAGCGCTACACCGTCGGGCGTTTGCCGGACAACGACATCCGAATCGACAACGCGGCCGTCAGTGGTCATCACTCGCTGCTCATCAACATCCTCAACGACTCGTTCCTGGAGGACTTGAACAGCACGAACGGCACGTACGTCAACGGCAAGCTCATCAAGAAGCACGCGCTACAGCACGGCGACGTCATCACGGTCGGTCATCACCAGTTGCGCTACGTCGACGATCAAGCACAGCAGGCGCCCGAGGACGAGTTCGAAAAGACGATGGTGATCCAGCCGAGCGGCCAGATGGAAAAGCAGGTCGCGCAAGCGGCACGCGCCGCGGAAGCGGCTGCGAGCGCTGCAGCTGCGAGCGCCGCGGCCGCGACGCAGGCTCCGCGTCCTGCTCCGGCCGAGGTCGCGAAGCCGCGGCGGCCG
>DATFFV010000323.1:0-4749 GCA_035249885.1 Gammaproteobacteria bacterium
ATCGCCACCTGGACGTTCGTGGTGTGGTTCGTGGCCGGCCCGTCGCCGGCACTCACGATGGCGCTCGTCGCCGCGGTCGCGGTGCTGATCATCGCCTGCCCGTGCGCGCTCGGCCTGGCCACCCCGATGTCGATCATGGTCGGCGTCGGGCGCGGCGCCGAGCTCGGCGTGCTCATCAAGGACGCAGCGGCGCTCGAGCGGCTCGAGCGCGTGACGACCGTCGTCGTCGACAAAACGGGCACGCTGACCGAGGGCAAACCGAGCTTGCAGCGTGCGGTGCCGCACGCGGATTTCGACGAGCGCGAGCTCGTGGCGCTCGCAGCAGCAGCCGAGCACGCGAGCGAGCACCCGCTAGCGCGTGCAATCGTCGCGGGTGCTGCCGCGCGTGGCGCGCAGTTGCCGGAGGCCGCGGAGTTCGAGTCCGATCCGGGGCTCGGCGTGTGGGCTCGCGTCGGCGAGCGGCGCGTCGCCGTCGGCAACCAGCGGCTCATGCAGCGCGTCGGCGCCGACACCACCGCGCTCGCGGACGGCGCGGAACGCGAGCGGCAGACCGGGGCCACTGTCGTTTACGTCGCCGTCGACGGGCGCGCGGTGGGCTTCTTGGTCGTGGCCGATGCGATCAAGCCGACGACGCCCGAGGCGATCGCGGCCCTGCGCGCGGCGGGCGTGCGCATCATCATGCTCACGGGCGACGACGCGCGCACGGCCAAAGCCGTTGCGCAAAAGCTCGGCGTCGACGACGTCGTCGCCGACGTGCTGCCGCAGGACAAGGCGGCCATCGTCGCGCGTTTGCAGCGCGAAGGGGCCGTCGTTGCGATGGCCGGCGACGGCGTCAATGACGCGCCGGCGCTCGCGCAGGCCGACGTCGGGATCGCGATGGGCACGGGCACCGACGTCGCGATGGAATCGGCGGGCGTGACGCTCGTCAAGGGCGATCTGCGCGGCATCGTGCGTGCCATCAAGCTCTCGCGCCGCACGATGCGCAACATCCGCGAGAACCTGTTGTTCGCGTTCGGCTACAACGCGCTCGGCGTACCGATCGCGGCCGGTGTGCTCTATCCCGTGCTCGGCGTGCTGCTGTCGCCCGTCATCGCGAGCCTCGCGATGAGCTTGTCGTCGGTCTCGGTCGTCGGCAACGCGTTGCGGCTGCGTAGCACGAAGCTGTAGCGGGCGTCGGCGCCCCGTGCAGCCGCGGCTGCGGGCAAGACCGTAAGTGGGAATACGTAGGCCGGCTACGTACAACTCGCACCGGTCGGGGAAGCACGCATCGTTTACCCTGTCCGACAGTCGCCCCGCATGGACCGTGAGCCAATGGAGCAGCCGTCATGAGGAAGATCTATTTCACTGTCGTTCTAGCGGCGGCCGCGTATGCATGCGCCGCTCAACAACCGAACGCCCGCGGCAGCGACCAACTAGCGCCGCCGGAGCGGCAGATGCCTATGCGGGACATGCAGGGAATGCAAGACAGGATGCTCGAGATGCGTGCGCTCATGGGGCGCATTCACGACGCATCCGATCCTGCCGAGCGGCGGCGTCTCATGGACGAGCACATGCGTGTGATGCAGGAAGGCATGGCGATGATGGGGAACATGATGGGCGGCCGCGTCGGGCCTCAACCGGGCGCCGCGTGCGCCGCAAGCGACACGCGCTGCGAGATGCAGCGGATGCAGGGCGAGCAGCAGGCGATGCAGCAGCGTATGGGCATGATGCACGGCATGATGGGACAGATGATGGAGCACATGACGGCTACACCATCAGAACCATAGACGAATTCCGGCGACGAAACGGGAGTCGTCGGCGACTCCGCCGGCGGCACGAACCAGGTCTGCCGTGCGGCCGAAGGTACGCTCGCGCATGATGCCGACATAAGGCGCGATCTCGCGGCGCACTTCGTAGCGTAGCCGCAGGCCGAGCTCGGCGTTGGCGAGACCCGATCCGACCGCGCGCGTGGGATCCGTTCGGCCGGACCAGTCGAGATCGAACGACGGCTCGAGGATGAGGCGGTTGGTGACGAGCACCTCATAGGCGGTTTCCACGCGGAAGGCCGTTCGGCCGCCGCTACCGAGATAGGCCGTGGCTTCGACCTCGAAACGGTACGGCGCCAAACCGCGCACGCCAACCGCCGCCCAGCCATTCGTGTCGCCCGCCGCGAAATCGGACCGGGTACCGGCCACGAGATCCCACCACCGCGCGACGCTCTTGCCCCATAGCAGCTCGAGCTCCGCCCGCTCGGTGTCAGTGCCTCGCCGCTCGCCTTCGCTACGGACCCAGAGCTTGCCGAGGTCCCGTCCGATCCACGCGTCGAGGTCCCAGTTAAGCGAGTCATCACCGCTTGCGCGCCGAGTTTCGAGCTCGTCGAGCAATACGAGCTTGTTGAGTGGGTCCATGAGCATCATGTCGCGCATGCGCATGTCCGAGAGGTCCGGAAACGCGGCCGCGTGCTCGGCGTCCGTCACCGACATCGCCTCGTTCGAGGGTGAAGCGTGGCCGGCGTGCTGCACGTGCTCGCTCTGCGGCGCCTCGGCGACGGGCGTGGGCGCGACGGGGAGGTGTTGCTCGTGTTGTGCAAGGACCGGTGCCGCGCCGAGCACTGCCGTGCCAGTGGCCAGCATTCTCCGTGCGTAGCGCCGTGCCGTGCTGAGTTTACGCATCGACGCGCACCTCCCTGAACATGCCTGCTTCCATGTGGAAGAGCAGGTGACAGTGATAGGCCCAACGCCCGAGCGCGTCGGCCGTCACGCGATACGAACGCACGGTGCCCGGCGGGATATTCACGGTGTGCTTGCGCACGAGGTACGCACCCGCTTCGTCTTCGAGGTCGCTCCACATGCCGTGCAGGTGAATCGGGTGCGACATCATCGTGTCGTTGACGAGCCGCACGCGCAGGCGCTCGCCGTAGCGCAAGCGCAGCGGCTCGGCGCTCGCGAACGGAATTCCGTCGAACGACCACATGAACCGGTCCATGTGGCCCGTGAGATGCAGCTCGATCGTGCGCTCGGGCTCGCGGCCGTCGGGATCGGCGAACGTCGAGCGCAAGTCCGCGTACGTAAGTACGCGCCGGCCGTTGTCGCGCAACCCCACGCCGGGATCGGCCAAGCGTGGCGCCGGCGTCGCGGCTTGCATGTCGACGCCGGGGTTGCGGTGCTCGCTCGCGGGATGCTGTGGAGGCCCCGAGGGCGCGGCCGGCGCGGCGCTGCCATGCTGCGAGTGGTCCACCGCGGCCACGCTCGGCGCGTGGTCCGCGTGCGCCGGGGCACTGCCCTGGGTCGCAGCGTGGTCGGTGTGCGCTGCGCCGTGGCCGATCTCGGCCATCGTGAGATAGACGATGCGGTCGAGATCGGGCACCGGTGCTTCGAGCCCTTCGCGCACCGCGAGCGTGCCGCGCGCATAACCCGTGCGGTCGAGTGACTGCGCGAAGATCGTGAACGCGTCGGCGCCCGCCGGCGTCACGAGCACGTCGAAGGTCTCGGCCGTCGCGATGCGAAACTCGTCGATGGTCACGGGCTCGACATTCTGGCCGTCGGCGGCGACCACCGTCATCGCGAGGCCCGGGATACGCACGTCGAACGTCGACATCGCCGAGCCGTTGATGAACCGCAGTCGCACGCGCTCGCCGGGGCGGTAGAGGCCGGTCCAGTTGCCGGCTGGCGTGCGGCCATTCGCGAGGTAGGTGTACGCCGCGCCGCTCACGTCGGCGAGATCGCTCGGGCTCATGCGCATGCGCGCCCACTCGCCGCGCTCCGCGAGCGCGGCCTTGAAGCCGTCGCGGCGTGCGTCGCGTGCGAAGTCGCCGAGCGTGCGTTTCTGGTAATCGAAATAGTCTGCGTGGCGCTTGAGCAATAGATAGAGCGCAAGGGGATCGCGATCGGTCCAGTCCGAGAGCAACACGACGTGCTCGCGGTCGTACGTGAAACGCTCAGGCTCGCGCGGATCGATGACGAGCGCGCCATAGAGCCCCGTCTGCTCCTGGAACGCCGAGTGCGAGTGGTACCAATAGGTGCCGCTCTGGCGCACGGGGAAGCGATACGTGAACGTCTCGCCGGGTGCGACGCCGTGGAAGGAGAGGCCCGGCACGCCGTCCATGTTGGCCGGCAGCACGAGGCCGTGCCAGTGAATCGACGTGGGCTCCTTGAGCTCGTTGCGCACGCGGATCGTGACGGTGTCGCCCTCGCGCCAGCGCAACGTCGGCGCCGGTAGTGAGCCGTTGACCACGGTCGCCGGGCGCGTCCTGTCCGTGAGGCTCACGCTGCGCTCGCCGATCGCGAGATCGAACTCCGTGCCGCGCAGCTCTTGCGGAGCGTGGCTCACAGCGCCCCTGGCCCAAGACGCGCGCAGCAGCGCTGCAGCCGCCGTGCTTGCGCCCAACCCTTCGATGAAACTGCGTCGAGAAAAAGCGTTCATGCCGTGCTCCTCGTCGATTCCGTGGAGCGAAGCGGCGCGCAACGTCACGGCCGCTTCGCGGCGCCGCGACGCGTGGCGTCGCCGGCGCGAGCGCGAACGGCGACGTCAAATCAGTAGCACGCAGTGCGTGACGCGGAGCGGAACAGCGGCGGCAGCGGCAGAAACGGCGCGTGGATGTAGGTTGGCAATGAGCGGTGGCGCCGCGCGCGCGGCCGGCAACAGCCAATTCGGCGCGAGCGCGAGCGGCGGACGCTCGCTCGTGTCCTTCGCCGATACAAAGCCAGCATGGTCGGGGCTTTCGGTCGCGGCGCAAACGTCGTGACCGACGTTGGTCGCGCTCGCGAGCGG
>DATFFV010000324.1:0-2972 GCA_035249885.1 Gammaproteobacteria bacterium
ATCGTCACTCCCGTCCCGGCGCCCGGCGCGCGCTCGTGCGGCCGACGCGCTCGAGCGTTTCGCGGTACTCGGGATACATCGTTTCGGCGCCGTCGAAGTAGAGCTCGCGCGGCAGGCCGTAGTAATCGGAGAAGCTGTAGATCTGGTCGTTCGTGCCGGGGAGCCAGTTCGGCACGTAGCCTTCGGGACGCACGACCTCCGTCACGATCGTGCACGGGGAGGGCGGCACTTGCTGCGCGAGGTTGAGCCGATACTCGGTGCTGCGGATCAGCGGCTCGGTAAGGTAGACGTCGTCGTACGCGACGATGACCCACGTCAAATAATCCTCGTTCTGAAACCGCCGCCGCATGAGGTACTCGGTCAGCGTCGCGCGGTCGCTTTGCGGCACGCCGTTGCGCCGGTAGTAATCCTCCTTGAGGTGCGTCGTCTCGACGCGCAGTCGATCGCCTTCCCAGGTGCCCGTCGAGAACCCGCCCCACGTGTGCGCGGCGTACGGCGGCGGGTGTGGACGGCCGTCCATGTAGATGGGCGTGTTCGTCGAGCGCAGCCACTCGGTCTGGAACGCGATGATCTGGCGCGACGCGGGATCGATCTCCTTCCAGACGCGCAGATTCGACGGGCCGCGCTTGATGTACGCGCCCGAGTGCGGCCGGCATTGCCACTCGGGCAACGACTGGATCGACGCGTCCCAAACCTCGGCGCGACGAATCGCTTCCTGACTCAGCGGAATACCGACGTACTCGCCGAGGTGGGGATTGTCGGTGTTGTCCTGAGACAACACGACGGGCCACTCGCCCGTGAAGTCCATTTGGGCGGCGCACGTCCAGCCGGTACCCGCGGCGAGGCTCGCGATGACGAGTCGAGCGGGCAAAAGTGATCGCATAACGTGCTCCGGCGCGGTGTTGCGCCCGGCCCCCTAGGTCGCGAGTCATGGTAGCCGCGCCCAAGCCCGCCCAGCAAGGAGGCGCGCGCGCCGCTCGCGACGAGAATTCTTGACTGCCGAACCGCACCGTTCGGCAGGCCGGTTTGGCGCCCGAGCCGCGGCGCTAGGGCAGGTCGAGGCCCGCGGCCTCGAGCCCCTCGAGCAGGCGCGCCAGCAGCGTCGCATCCGGATGCCATTTCTCGAGCTGGGCGCGAACATGAAGCGGAAACTCGGGGTCGACGTCGAGCAGTCGTTGCGCCGCCCGCCGCGCGATTTCCTGTTCTCCGGCGAGCCCCGCGGACGCCGCGACGACCAGAGACGTGATGGCCCAGTCGGGCAGGTCGACTTTGAGCGCCTCGGCGAGTGCTCGGTCGTAGTCGCCCGCGGCGAGCGCCTCGAACGCATACGCAACGAAGTAGCTTCCCGGCGGCCGGTCCGGCGCGTAGAAACGCTTGGCCTCCTCGGCGAGCTCGAGGCCGCGCTGCGCATCGCCGATGATCACGAGCAGCGACCCGATCGTCATCACGTCGTCCGGATAGCGCGGACGCAAGTCCAGTAGTCGATCGGCGGTCCGCCTGAACCCTTCGAGGTCTCCGTTGCTCAAGCGGACCCTGGCCATCGCCAGGTTCGCGAGCCGGTTGTTCCCGTCGATGTCGAGCGCCATGCGGGCGGCCCCACCCGCGCGCGTGAGCGCATCGTCGGGGCCCGCCTCGGGGCTGTATCCGTAGAGGTATTCGTCGAGGTAAAGCATGGCCAGACCGCCCCACGCGTCGGCGAGATTCGGCTCGCGCACGGCCGCGTTGCGGAAGCAGGCGACGGCCGTTGCGTGGTCCACCGCGGCAAACGTGTGACGGTAGTAGCGGAACCTGAGCACACAGTCGTAGGTATCGAGATGCTCGGGCGACGCGTGCAACGTCCGCGCGAGCTGTTGCTGGAAGATCGGACCGAGCGGCCGCGTGACCATGCCCGCAACGCGCTCGGCGATGCGCTCCTGGAACGCCAACAGCGAGCCGACCGCCGCCGGCTCGTCGAATGCTTCACCCCAGAGTTGCTCGCCCGTGTCCGCGGTCGACAGCCGCACGGACAAACGAACGCGGTCGGGTGTGTTGCGCACGGTGCCCGTGAGCACGTAGCTGACGCCGACCACGGACGGCACGGTCGCGCGCGAGCTGGGATCGGGCGGGTTCCTCGCACCGGAGACCACCAGCACGTCGTAGTCCGCGAGCCGCAGGATGATCTCTTCCGTGATGCCGTGAGCGAAGTACTCGAACGCGGCGTCGTCGCTGAGATTGGCGAACGGCAGCACGAGCACCTTCGGGGGGCCCGACGCTGCGAGATCGTCGGGATGGGTCGCGACCGCAGCCGGCGGCACGGCAGGGTCGAACGCGCGCCACAGTATGAGCCCGAACAACGTGACCGCTACGGCTCCGCCGGCGACGAGGAACCGCATCGAGCTGCGCGGCGGCGTCTCGGCAGGCCTCAAGATCTCTGCTGCGACCTCATCCGTCGGCCGCACGGTTTGGACGTAGGTGAACTGCGGCGTGTAGCCGCCGCGCGCGAGCTCGATGCGAAGGGGATTGCGCGCGCCTTCGGTGCCGTAGTACTCCGCGAGCCGGCGGCGAATGCGGCCCGCTTCGACGCGGACGAGCGGATCGGTTTGCGCGTCGAAGTCTTTCGGGCGGCCGAAGACCTCGACGCCGATCGTGTAGCCCTTGAGGCGATCGCCGCGTCCCGCGAGGGTTTCCTCGACGACGAAACGCAGGAATTCCTTCGCGCGATCGGATTGCTCGAAGCATTGACTGCCGAGCACGCGCTGCAGCTCGGCCGCGACTTCGGCCGCGTCGGGGCGAAGCGAAGTAATGTCCGGGCCCGCATTGCCTGCCGCGTCGTTCGACATAGAAGCGGGCGGAAGCGACCCCTCCCTCACCGCCGGTTCGAATCTGTTGCGGGCGGCAAATTTGATCATAGCGCAGAATGTCTCCGGGGCGGTGTAGCCCGTTGCCTTCCGGCAATCGGTCGATCTCGAGCGGAAATTGCCCCGGCACACGCG
>DATFFV010000325.1:0-5449 GCA_035249885.1 Gammaproteobacteria bacterium
CGGCCTCGACGGCCGCGACCATCGCAGGCGCCGTCACGGCGTGGACCATGACGTCGAGATCGTGCTCGCGCGCCTCGGCGACGATGGCGGCGAGCATGTCCTTCTCCGCGGGCGTCACGGAGGCCTTGACGATCTCGACGCCGGCCGCTGCGAGCGCTCTCACGGCCGCACGCGCATCCTCGACGGTCTTGAAGCTCGCGGGATCGGCGCGGCCCGACGTGATGACGCGTGGGCCCTTGAGCTCGCCCGCGTCGATGCGGCGCTTGAGCTCCAGGATGCCCGGCATCGGGCCGCCGCCCGACATGAGCGTCGTGAAGCCCGCGTCGAGGAACTCCTGCATGCGCGCTACGCTTTGCTCGCGGAACCACTGTTCCGCGTTGCCGTTGATGATGTGCCGGTGCGCGTCGATGTAGCCCGGCAGCACCGTGCGACCACCGGCGTCGAGCGTCGCCTTGCCGCGCGCGTCGATGGCGCCGGCCGTGACCGTGACGATACGGCCGTCCTCGATGACGATGGCGCCGCGCGCGATGTCCGTGGCGGCGTCGAGAATTCGGGCGTTCGTGATGACGAGGTCTTGGGCCGTCGCAGCCGTGGCGCTCGCGACGAGCCACGCGGCCAATACGTAGCGCAGCATTCCGTCCCCTCCGCGATTCTCGTGGGGCCCGAACTTAGACGAGAAAACCCACCGCGTCCACGTGGGCGCGTCAGTGCGTGCGGGATTGCGCGCGCAGCCGGGCGTCTAGCCAATCGGAGAACTGGCCCGGCGTCGATGCGAAACGGCCGTGCGGAACGGCGAACCAGTCGTTGCCGATTTGCAGCACGAACGTCGGGAAGCCTTGCGCACCCACGTTGTTCATGAGCTCGCGCGACTCGGCGATGTGCTCGTCGACGGGCACGGTCACGAGCGCCTTGTCGAACGCCGTGAGGTCGAGCCCGATGGCGGCGGCGACCTCGCGCAGCGTCGCCGCGCGCACGACGTGCTTGCCTTGCTCGTAGTGCGCGTGCTGGATGCCGCGCAGCATGGGCAACGCCGAAGCGGGATCCTGCGCTTGCGCCGCGAGCACCGCGGCGATCACGGGCCGCGACTCGAGCACGAGCTCGAGATCGAACAGCAGGCCGCGCAGATACGCTTCGCCGTAGGGCTGGCCGCTCATTTGACCGACTCGTGCGTCGGCTTGCTGAATGTACCGGCGCATGTGCTCGGGCAAGCGCGTGGGCTCGGGCCAGAGCCCGCCCGCGTGGAGCTGCAGCGTGAGCCCGTCGACCTTCGTCGCGGCCGTGACGAGCGGCTCGGCGCCGTAGCACCAGCCGCACAGCGGATCATAGATGTAGTGGAGAACCGCGTTCATGCGGCGTTGCGATCGCGACCGAACGAAGGGGCCGCCATCTAACACCAGGATCACCGCCCCAAGCAAGCGTTGGCGTATCATCGCGGGCGCATGAGCACCGTGCCGCCGGATCCGCTCGCCTCGCCGTGCGTGCGCAACTGCTGCCTCGACGACGACAACGTCTGCATGGGCTGTGGCCGAACGCTCCACGAGATCGTGTCCTGGGGCACGGCGAGCGACGCCGACAAGGCCGCGATCCTCGCGCGCAGCCGCGAGCGCGTACGCGCGCGCGAGCGCCGCTATACGCTGCGTTGAGCGATCGAACCGCCGCTCGCCAGTTCCGGCCGGCCGGTGTCCGGCGCGCGCTCCAAGAAAGACACGATTCGCCGCCAACTCGCGAGATCGCTCCGCACGGCGTTCTCGAAAAACTGCCGCGCAGTCCGCAACGCTTCGTCCGGGAGCTCGGCGCAGGTCGACGCGGCGATCGGTGTGCCCAAGTCGAACCTCAGGACGCCACTCTGATAGGTGGGCCAAAGGGTCACGAGCGGAGCACCGGTAATGGCGGCGAGGCGTGTGGCAGCGGGATTCAATGCGTGGCCCGTGCCGAGAAATCCAGGCTCGGGTCCTGGGACGAAATTGTCCGCCGCCACCGCGCATCGGGCACCCTCGGCGACTCGGCGGACGAGCGACTTGAGCCCGGCCGTATCTTCAGCAACGTGCTGCTGACCCAGGTCTTCGGCCCGCCTCGGCCCCGAACGGATGAGGCAATACCTGCGGTCGCGCACCTCTCTGGCAATCACGACATCCCACGTCGTGTGAAAGTACGCGATCACGCAGCTGGACGGCATCCCTGCGGGCCAAACGACGACGGGCGACGGCGTGCGTCCCGTCGTTCGCTGGGCTCGCCTGACGAGCCGACCAGCGGCGATCGCGCGTGCGGCTCGCCACGGGCTGTAGCCGCCCCTACGGAGCCAACGGAGCCCAGCCGGCGATCGCAGCCGCAAGCGCAAATACAACAACGCGGCTCGCGGCGCGGCCATGGCCGCCAACAGGCGATAGAAACGATGGAAGCGCCGCGCGCGCGTGAGCGCTTCGTCGTCGAGATCGGCCCAGACTTCGGCAGCGGTAGCCATCGGCCGTGCGCCTTAGACCCGTTCGTGCCTACTATCCGCGAAACGATAACGTTCCGCGACCCCCACGCCGCGCGGCGGCTGCGAGGCTATTCCCCCGCGTCGATGTGGGTTCCTAGGCCGTTGGGCGCGTGCTTCGCGAAGAGATCGCTGACTTTTTGCGGCATGCGCCCTCCTGCGCCCGTGGCCGACAACCCACCGTCGACGACGAGCGTGTGGCCCGTCATGAAGCTGCCGGCGTCGGACGCGAGCAGGAGCAGCGGGCCCTTGAGCTCGGCGGGATCGCCGACGCGCCCCAGAGGCGCGGCTTCGCTGACCCAGCGCAGGTACTCGGGGATGCCGAACACGGGCCCCGTGAGCTCGCTCGGAAACCAACCCGGCGCGATGGTGTTGACGCGAATGCCGCGATCGCCCCAGCTCGCGGCAAGGTTGCGCGTGAGGTTGATCACGGCGGCCTTCGAGCTCTGATACGCGCTGGGAAAGTCGGCGACACCCGCCAGACCTGCGACCGACGCGATGTTGATGATCGATCCGCCCTTGCCGTCGGCGAGCTGCCGCGCGCCGACCTCGCGACAGCAGTACCACGTGCCGAGCAAGTTGACGCGCAGCGTCTTCTCGAAGAGCGCGTGCGGAATGCGCTCGGGCGTGATCGTCGCCTCGACCGCGACGCCGGCGTTGTTCACGAGCACGTCGATGCGACCGAAGTGCTGCCAGCCGGCCGCGACCGTCGCCGCGACGTCGTCGGGGTTGCCGACATCGCACTTCAAGGCGAGGGTCTTGTGTCCCGCGGCCGCAAGCTTGGCGGCGAGCGCCTCGAGCTTGTCGAACGAGCGCGCCGCGAGCACCACGTTCGCGCCGGCGCCGGCCAGCGTTTCCGCATACGTGACGCCGAGCCCGTACGAGGCACCGGTCACGAGCGCGGTCTTGCCCTCGAGCGAAAACGACGCGTGGGCGGTCATCGGTCCTACGGCGCGCGCTTGGCGACGAACTCCTCGGCCGGGAAGCCCATGAGCTCGCGCTTGAACTTGATCTCGTCGCCCGCGATCTCGCCCGAGTACTTGAACTCGAGCGGCATGCCCATGTACGAGCCCTTCTCGATGAACGTGATCTTGTTGCCGTCGATCTTGAGGTCCGACAACGTGGAGTCCGTGATCAGGTTGCCCTTCGCGGTTCCCGTGACGGTGGCGCCGTCGACTTTGAGCATGTACGTGTATTCCTGTTTGCCGACTTGAGTGTCGAAGCTCGCGGTCCACGTGCCGGTGGCGTTGGCGCCCTGCGCGAGCGCGTTGCAAACGATGAGTGCAGCGAGAATCGACTTGCCGATGAGTTTCGTCATTGTTATCACCTCTTGGGATGGGGCTTGCGGCGCGTACCTATGATGCACCGAACGGAGTGGACGCGCAGCTACGTTGGCCCGCGCGCGGCGCTAGCGCGCGCAGCGCAGCGTCAGGTTGATGCGGGCCTCACCGGCGAACGGATGCTGCGCCGGCTTCAGAGCCGCCACTCCGTGGTAGCGCAACCGGCTGGGCCCGCCCCACACGACGACGTCGCCGTGCTCGAGCGCGACGCGCGCCACGCGATCCCTGCGCTTGACGCCACCGAACAGGAACGTGGCCGGCACGCCGAGCGAAACGGACACGATCGGTTGGCCGAAATCGCGCTCGTCCTTGTCTCGGTGCAGCGTGAGGCGCGCGCGGGGCTCGTAGCGATTGACGAGGCACGCGTCGGGCGCGAACGCCGTGAAGCCGGCGAGCGCCGCGGACTTAGCCGCGAGCGCGGTGAACACGGGCGGCAACGCGGGCCATGGGCGGCCGCTCACGGGGTCGAGCGTTGCGTATCGATAGCCCTGCTCGTCCGAGACCCACCCGTAGCGCCCGCAGTTCGTCATGGCCACGGACATGCGGAAACCGCCGGGCGTGATCATGTGCCGAAACGGCGCCGCGGCGGCGATGGCTGCGAGCGCGCGTTTTAGCTCGACGTCGTCGGCGAATGCGAGCCCGCGCAGCACGCAAGCCCCGGGCGCGAGCTCCTCGCGCTCGGCTCTCGCGAACAACTCGAGCGTCATGGCCACCTCAAATGGCCCCGCCCGGTCTTACGCCGTCGGTAGCTGCGCCTCGGGCACCCACCAGCCGTGCACCTGACCCACGGCGCGCATCGGCAAATGCACCGTGGCCACCGGACCGTCTGCAAGGCGCTCGGCGTCGAGGATCACGAGGTCCGCGCGGCCGGCCTCCGTGTTGCGCGTCGCGACACCCATGAGATAGCCCGCGCCCTCGGGCGCGCTCGCGCTCTTCGGCGCGAAGCAGCACTCGGCGAGCGACGACTCCGTGCCGGCGTTGAACAAAGTCGAGGTGCGGTTCTGGTGGTCGAAGCGGGCATAACAGGCGCCGCCGGCGCCTGGCGCCGCATTCGGATCCGGGCAGCCCAGGAACCCGTAGCGGTACGGCACGGTGTTGTAGCGATCGTCCTGGCGCGGCAGCGCGCCGACGTGCGGATACATCTGCTCGATGCCGTACGCGGACGGCCGGCGGCGCGCGAGATCGACCGTGAGCCGCGTGATGTGGCTCGAGCCCGCGACCGGGTCCCAACGCGAGCCGTCCTGCATCGGCATGAATGGGAACGGGTTCGACATCGACATCTCGACGTCGACGATGAGCTTCTCGGCGTTGTCGAACGCGCCCATGACGTGCGTCGCGCTGCGCGTCGGGCCTTGGATCCAGCGCACGTCCTTGCCGTCGCCGCCGCGGCGCACGAAGCCGAAGTACGTGGGCTTGGTGCTGTCCCACGACCAGTGGATGCCGCCGGCGTCCATCTGCGCCTGGTTGATCGTCATCGGGATCACGTAGAAGACGATGTAATTCTCGGTGACCGCGAAGTCATGGAGCATGCCGACGTACGGCACTTGGACCTTGGCGGTCCACGCAAGCCGGCCTTGCGGCGTGAACTCGAACATCGTCGCGACGTCGCTGCCGTGACCTTCGGATTCGTAGC
>DATFFV010000326.1:0-2028 GCA_035249885.1 Gammaproteobacteria bacterium
CCAAGCGTGGCGCGGTGTTATTCGTGCCCTCGTTCGCCGAGGAGATGAACAAGTCGCGACGGCAACTCGCTCTTCAGGCGCGGTCGCTCGCGGCAGCCGGTTACGCCGTGTTGCTCGTGGACTTATTCGGCACAGGCGACAGCGAGGGGAACTTCGGCGACGCGCGTTGGGAAACGTGGCTCGGCGATCTCGCGGCGGCGGTGCAGTGGTTGGCCACGCGGGGCCACGCGCGCATCGTGGTGTGCGCGCTGCGTTTTGGCGCGTTGCTGGCCCGTGAGCTCGTCGGCCAGGTCGGGGAGCGCGTCGAGCGCCTGGTGCTTTGGCAGCCCGTGACGAGCGGGCGCCAATACATGGAGCAATTTCTGCGGCTCCGCGTCGCCGCCGCGATGGTGGGCGGCGCGCCGGCCGTGACGGTTCGTGACCTGCGGGACACGCTGGCGCGCGGCGCAGCCGTCGAGGTGGCGGGGTACGAGCTTCATCCCGAGCTCGTCGGCGCCGTCGATCGGTCCGAGTTGACGAGCTACCCGCCGAGCTCGCGCGTGCCGATCCATTGGCTCGAGCTGGCGTCGGAGCCGGGCCGGGGCATCGGTGCCGGCTCGCAGCGCGTGTTAGCCGCGTGGCGAGAACGCGGCGCGACGGTCGCCGTCGACGAGGTCATCGGCCCGCAATTCTGGTCGACGGTCGAAATCGCCGTGGCCCCGGCCCTCATCGAGACTACGACGCGCTGCGTCGCCGGCCCGACATGAAGGCGATCGAACGACCTCTCGTCTTGCGCGCGACAGGGTGCCGTTTGGTTGCGATTCTGCACGAGCCCGCGCAGCCCGGGCCACGCGGCGTGTTGATCGTGGTCGGCGGACCGCAATACCGCGTTGGCAGCCACCGTCAGTTCGTGTCACTGGCGCGCCATCTTGCCGAACGCGGTGTGCCCGTGTTGCGCTTCGACTACCGAGGAATGGGGGATAGCGAGGGCGATGCCATCGGCTTCGAGGGCACGGCGCCCGACCTTGCGGCGGCGCTCGACTGCTTGACCCGCGAGACGAAGGTGGCGAGCGTCGTCGTTTGGGGCCTGTGTGATGCGGCGTCAGCTGCGTTGCTGCACGCGGTTCGCGATGAACGCGTGGTCGGTATCGTGTTGGCCAATCCTTGGGTGCGG
Source organism: Gammaproteobacteria bacterium (assembly GCA_035249885.1). Lineage (GTDB taxonomy): Bacteria > Pseudomonadota > Gammaproteobacteria > Steroidobacterales > Rariloculaceae > FEN-1219. Next base: position 1,154 of record DATFFV010000326.1, read on the forward strand.
CGCGAGCAGAGCGAAGCACGCGCATACCTCAAGCACTATTACTGGGCGCGAGTCACGGATCTCGACCAATGGCGGCGACTTGCCACCGGAAAAGTACGCGTGCTCGAAGGCGTACGCGACGTCGCGCGGTTTCTCGTGCGTCGTTTCAGTGCGTCTGCCGTCGACACCTCTGCGCACGCCGGTGACTTCGTGGCAGGAATGCTCGCCGGGCTCGAATCGTTTCGCGGCAAGACTCTGTTGATCTTGAGCGGCGACGACTTGACGGCCGCCGAGTTCAAGGACGAGGCTGCCCGATCTGTGCGGTGGAGTGCGGCGCTAAAGCGGCCGACGGTGACTCGCCGCGACTTTCCGGAAGCCAACCACACGTTCTCGCGCGACGAGTGGCGCACGCAAGTGGCCGTCTGGACAGAGCAATGGATGGCCACTCTGTGAAGCGCGTATTGATGATCGCGTTCCATTTTCCGCCGGCGAGTATCAGCAGCGGCATCCAGCGCACGCTCAAATTCTCGACCTACCTGCCTGAGTTCGGCTGGAAGCCCAACGTGCTGACGGTGCACCCGCGCGCCTACGAGAGCACGGGCAGCGACCAAATGGGCGACATTCCGCAAGACCTCGTCGTGCGGCGCGCGTTCAGCCTCAATGCGGCGCGGCACATGACGCTTGCAGGCCGCTATCCTCTGTTCCTCGCCTTGCCCGATCGGTGGTCGAGCTGGTGGCTCGGGGGTATCGTGTCGGGTCTCAAGATGATTCGCGAGCAAAGACCGGACGTTTTGTGGTCGACATACCCGATCGCGACGGCGCATCTCATTGCGCTGACGCTGCATCGACTCACCAGTATTCCCTGGGTTGCAGATTGCAGAGACTCGATGACCGAG
>DATFFV010000327.1:0-3907 GCA_035249885.1 Gammaproteobacteria bacterium
CCGGCAGTGCACCTACGCCCAGTCGCGTACGTTAGGCGAGCTGCTCGCGCGCGTCGTGCTCCGCGAGCTCAAGGACATTGCGACCATCACCCGCCACGTCACGAAGCGCGGGGACAAGGTGTATCTCGATTATCTGCAAAACCGGCACGGTCAGACGATCGTCGCGCCGTTCAGCGTGCGGCCGTTGCCCGGCGCGACGGTTTCGATGCCGTTGGTCTGGGACGAGGTAGACGACTCACTCGACCCACGCGCGTTCACGATCAAGACCGCCGTCGAGCGTCTGGAGCGCCTGACGAGCGATCCCGTGGCCCCAGTGCTCGAAGAGAAACCTGATCTCGGGCAGGTTCTCGAGAAGCTCGCTCAGCTCATGGGATAGCTTCTGTGCGCCGGGTCGAGGAGCCGCAGCTGGTTCAGAACACTGCAACGGCAAGAGCCGCGACACGGATTACACGGATTCTGAACGGCGAAAGGGCACGGATACGGCAACTGCAAAAGCTTTGGGAACTGCAACACCGTATGGGCGAGTAGAGCTCAGCAAGCCATTTAGGGCTTTCCCTTAGAGCTGTTCCAAAAGTCTTTGCCCTTGCCGTCGCGCTTGCCGTATCCGTGTCGTTTGGCCGTTGAAAATCCGTGTAATCCGTGTCGCCGGCTTTTGCCGTTGCAGTTAGCAGTGCAGCGCCCATCTGCGGTTCCGGACACCCGCTTGCGCGATCAGCGCACGCTGTCGGCCCGCATGCGCGCCAGATCCACCTCCGCCGCGATGAAGCCGAACGCCGGCCACTGATCGCCACCGACGATGCGCTCGAACAGTGCGCGCGCGCGGGCGGTGTCTCCCTCCATCAGGTGCCAGTTCGCTACGCCGTAGGCGCCGGTCACAAAGGGAAGCTCTCCGGCAGCCGAGAGCGAATCGAGCGTCGACGTCTCATCGCGAATACCGCGATAGAACAGCAGCGCGCGGTAATACGGCCCGTTCTCGCGGACCGTCCACCCTTCGCGCACCGCTCGCGCCAGGCGGCGCGCGTCGGCGTGCTTGCCGGCGCGACGCAGCGAGCGGTACTGCCAGTCGAGCATCGCGGCGCGTCCGTCATCATCGGTCTTGAGCGACATGCAGCTGCGGTACCAGATCGGATTGACGCGCGCGTCCTCGACCGCCTGCCATTTGGGATTCTCGGCGAACTCCATGCACTTGTCGATCGCCGCCGCCGCGTCGACATATCGTTGCGTCAGGTAGTACGCGAGGGCGAGCTGATAGGTAATGTCGTAGTTCGTCGAATCGAGCGAGACGGCGCGCTCGAGATCGCGCACGGCGTCGTCGAACCGCCGAAGCGACAGGTACCGATGGCCGCGAAAGCGATAGAGACGCGCCTCGTCCGGGTATTTCTCGATGCCGCGCGTGAACATCTCGATCGCGGAGTTGAATCGCCGCGCCGCGGCGCGGGCGATCCCCGCATTGATGATTCGCGTGACGTTGTTGGGGTCGGCGGCGAGCTCGGCGTCCGCGCGCGCCATGAGACCGGCCGTGTCACGGATGGCATGGAGCGGCACCCCGAGCAGCGAGATGGCCTCGGGGCCCGCGGGCGCGTCGACGGATGGCGAGCGACGCCCGCCTCCGCAGGCGAGCGCGAACAACGCGACGATGACGATCGAGGTGCGGTGCCAGGGCAAAGAGCGACTCCGGGGCGACGCGGTCTGGCGTGAAAGCTCGTCAGCGGACCGCGAAAACGGCAAGCCGGGTCAGCGCTTCGAGACGGCCTCGAAGCCGCTCATGAGCGCACCCGAATACAGCATCGGACTCTGCTGCGCCGCGAGCTTCTTGAGGCGCCGCCCGCGCTTGGGTGCAGGCGTGCGGTTGGGCAACCACGCGGCGTAAGCGAGGGCGCTCGCGACGAGTCCCTCCGCCGGGCGTGATAGCTCGCCGCGATTCCTGATCACGCCGTACGCCGCACCGAGAAGGGCCGAATAGGCGAGGTGCGTGGCCCACCCGACCGCTGTGGCCTGCCTCGACCGCCCCTGGCCGAGTCGCGACGCCCAGCGACGGCCAACCGTCGGCCCGCGTGCGAGATCGGTCCTCTCCCCGATGTGTTCGGCCACCAGCATCGCCGCCCCGGCGAGCGCCCCAGAGAGGGCTCCGCGTAGCGCCGCTTCCGGCGCCCCCATGCGTTTGCGCTTCACGCGGGATGACAATGGAAAGTGCATGCCACTGCGAACTGCGAGCTGCGACCTGCGAGCCGCGAGCTAAAACCCTCGGGACGCTCCTGGTGCCAATCGTAGCGTCCCGAGGGTTCTAGCTCGCAGTTCGCAGTTCGCAGCGCTTTTAAAACATTCCGCTCGTCCGCCGCGCGTTCCCCCGAATCGACTGCATCACCCGCCCGTACTCGTGCTCGGACTCGATGCTGTCGGCGGCCTTCATGAAACTGTCGCGCATCGCCGCATTCATGTCCGGATACTTCTTGGCGAACGCGACCAGGAACGAGGCGAGCTCGAAGTCGGACTCGATTTCGGATGCCGACTGAAGCAGGCGCGTCTGAACCTCCTCGGAGTTGTCCGCGCGCTTCAGCAGCGCCGAGAGCACGCGGCGGCGCTCGAAATTCGACTCGATCGTCGCGACGGCCTTGAAGAAGGCATCGCGCGCGTTGTTCGACCCCAACCCGCGAGGGGATACGGCCAGCAGCAGCTCGGCCAGCTCGAAGTCCGACTCGATGTTGTCGGCGACGTTGAGCAGCAGCGTCATCGCTTCCTCATCCATCGTCGCCGATTTCACCAGCGTCGTGAGCACACGTCGTGTCTCGAAATCCGACTCGATGTTCCGTACGGCCTGGAGGTATGCCGTCGAGCCGCCGCCGATCTTTCCGGTCTTGGCGATCGCGATGAGCGTCTGCGCGACCTCGAAATCGGAATCCATTTGGCCGGCGATCTCGAGCGCACGCCGCGTCTCGCTTTCGCTGAGCGACGGCGTTGCCTTGAAGAGCGCCTCGAAGTACCGGCGACGCGCATGATCGCCCGACATGAGCGAGACCTCTCGCAGCACGGCCTCGACGCCGCCTTCCCGGTAGAGCGCCGGTACACGGGTGTCGGCCGTGAACGCGGTGCGCCGCTCGAAGGCGAGGAGCACGCTCGCGAGCCAGCGGCGACCTTCGTCATCCCACGGGCGCTCGTCGCCGTCCACCGTGAACTTCCGCGTCGTGCGGCCGCTGCCATCGGAGCGAATCTCGATGCGGCGCGTGGTGAGCGCATCGCTCTCGGTGAGCAGGAACGATCCGTTCGGGGGAACGCTCTCCACATCAGAGAGATCACTCGTGAAGCGCACCTTCCCGATCGTGCGGATGGTGAGGTCGCAGTCGCCGGCGGAGATGTGGGCGCGCCACGTGTCCCTTTCATCGTCGCTGTTCCGCGAGAGACTCGTGTTGCCCTTGCCAGTGTAGTCGCACTGCGTCGGCTCACCGAGCAGATCATTGGCTGTGAAGACACGCATGGGCTTGGGCGCGGCACGCTTGCCGCGCGCCACCGCCTTGCGCTCCGCGACGATGGCCTCGGAGGGGACGATCGCCGAAACGATCACCGGGAACGTGCCGAGCGCGCGGGACGGAACGAACGCCGCCGCGGGAATCAGAATGAGCAGTGCAACGAGCCATGTCGGAACGGCGAAGCGGCGCGACACGGTGCGGCGGTTCCTGCGCTCGTCGAGGATCGCCAGCAGGCGATCGGACAGCTGCGAGCGGCGGGCCATGCAGACGGTCGCGAGGGCCGTCGTGCTCGGGACGCGAAGGTCGCGCGCAACCTGCAGGAGGTGCGTCGCGTACTCGGATGGCCGCGCTCCCGCACGAACGACCGCGTCATCACAGGCGCGCTCGCGCTCGCCGCGAAGTGCACGGGACGCGAGCCACACCAGCGGATCGAACCAGTACAT
>DATFFV010000328.1:0-2358 GCA_035249885.1 Gammaproteobacteria bacterium
GTCGACGTCGTGAGCATCTTGGGTGTAGCGGAGACCGATGCCGTGTTCAGCTTCGATGCCGATTGGGGCAACGCGGCGTACTGGGCGCCGTTCACCTACGACTACGTGACGAGCAACGATCGCGAGCGGCGCACGTTGAGCCAGGAGCTGCGTGTCCTATCCAAGCCCGGCGCGATCGCCGCGGGCCGCGGCGACTGGCTCGTCGGCGCCTACCTGCTCGACATCGACGAAGGTAACGACCAGCGCACCGTGGGCATCTACCGCGATCCGTTCTGCGGCAGCGCGTGCTCGCTCGATGCCGATATTGCCGTTCGCAGCGACTACGACGCGACCAATTCCGCGGTGTTCGGCCAGGTTGGGTTCGCGCTCAACGATCGCCTGGGCTTGACGGCCGGCTTGCGCTGGGAACGACGCAGCGCCGACTACGGCGACAGCAACGGCAACGCGTTCTCGCCCGACGACGAGATGATCGGCGGCGAGCTCGCATTCGCTTGGCAGCTCGGCGAGCGCCGCGCGGCGTACCTGCGCTTCGCGCGCGGCTACAAGGCCGGCGGTTTCAACGTCTCGCTCGCGGGCGTCGATTTCAGTACGGTCGACAACGTCAATCTGTCGCCGTCGAACATCGAGTTCGACGCCGAGTCGCTGACCAGCATCGAAGCCGGGCTTCGCGCGAGCTCGGCCGACGGCCGGTGGCGCGCCGACGTCGGTGCGTTCGTCGCGCGTCGCGACGATCAGCAGGTCAAGGTGCCGCTGCAATTGCGCCTCGGCGATCCGTCGTCGTTCCTGTTCGTCACGGCGAATTCCGAGAGCGGTGCGCACCATGGCATCGAAGCGACTGTCGACTGGCGGGCGACGCAGCGCCTGGAGCTTACGGCCGCCGTCGGCTGGTTGCGGGCCGAGATCGACGAGTTCGCGCTGTTCCCCGAGCTCGCCGGCCGCGAGCAAGCGCACGCGCCCGGCTACACGTATTCGCTGGCCGCGACCTACACGGTGCCGTCGGGTTGGTGGGCACGGCTCGATTTGAACGGCATGGACGAGTTCTTCTTCGACTACGGCCACGATCAGGCGTCGGAGCCCTACGGGCTCGCCAACTTGAGCGTCGGGCGCGATTGGGATGCGTGGAGCGTCAAGCTCTGGGCGCGCAACGTCTTCGACGAGGACCACTTCGTGCGTGGGTTCTACTTCGGCAATGAGCCGCCGGACTTTCCGGCGACGCTGTACACGCGGCTCGGCGATCCGCGCCACTACGGAATCACGCTTAAGCTTCGTTTGTAAGGAGCTGTCATGCGCGTCACGGCTGAGATGAGTCTTTATCCGCTTCAGGGCCAACCGCTCGAGAAGATCCTCGCGTTCATCGCGGAGGTTGCGAGCGACGCGCGACTCGAGGTCGTCGTCAATCAGCTCAGCACGCAAGTGCGCGGCGAGCTCAGCGTCGTGATGGCCGTGTTGACGTCCGCCGTCGAGCGCTCGTTCGACGCGGGCGGAGCGCAAGCGTTGGTGCTCAAGATCTTGAACGCCGATTTGCCGATCGGTGAGGCGCCGATCCTCGAACCACGGTAGCCGTGGAAATCGGAGCGTTCTTGTCGTCGCTGTCTCTCGTCGAGGCGGTCGGCGCTTTCTTGAGCGTGCTCTATCTCGTGCTCGCGATTCGCGAGAATCTCTGGTGCTGGCCGGCGGCGTTCGTGTCCTCGGTCCTCACGGTCGTCGTGATGTTCGGGGCGCGGCTCTATTCGGAAGCTGCGCTCAACGTGTTCTACGCGGCGATGGCTGTCTACGGCTGGTACCAATGGCGTTACGGTGGGCGCGTGCACGGCACGCCGGAGCTGCCGATCGGCGTCTGGCCGCTGAAGATCCACGCGCTCGCTATCGGCGGCAGCCTGGCGCTCAGTGCCGTAGTCGGTTGGCTCATGAGCCGGCACACGGATGCGGCGTATCCCTACCTCGATGCCTTCGTGACGGTCTCGTCGATCGTCACGACGTACATGGTCGCGCGCAAGATCCTCGAGAACTGGCTCTACTGGCTCGTCGTGGACAGCCTGAGCCTGTACCTGTACGTGCAACGCGGGCTCTATTTTTACGTAGGCTTGTTCGCGCTCTACCTCGTGCTCGTCGTGATCGGCTTCGTGCGTTGGCGCCGCGACTGGCGCGCGCAATCCGCGCCGGCATGATCGCGCGCGACGAGACGGCCGCGCGGGCGGCATTGATGCACCTGCAGGGACGCGACGGCGAGCGCGCGCGGCTCGAGCTGCTGCGCGGCGGCACGCACCGCCGCAGTTGGCTCGTGACGGCGACCGACGGCAGCAGGCTCGTGCTGCGCTTGCCTGTGGCGCGCTCGAACGCGCTGCTCGACATTGCGAC
>DATFFV010000329.1:0-3781 GCA_035249885.1 Gammaproteobacteria bacterium
GTCGGGGTAACCATCAGGTGTATACCTCATACACGCGCTCCACAGCTCAAAAGGTTGCTCGGCAAGTCGGCCCCGCGGGCGCCGCTTGGTCGGAACCGCCGGAACCCTACTGCTTCGCCACGCTGACGACCTCGGGCTCCATGTAGCTTTTCAAACCGAGCGCCGAGTACTGGCGGCCGAGCCCCGACTCCTTGGCGCCGCCGAACGGCACGAACGCCGAGGTGGTGCGGTGCTGGTTGACCCAGGCCGTACCGACTTCGAGCCGCGCCGCGATCTCGGCGCCGCGTTTCGTATCCTTCGTCCACACGGAGCCGCTCAAGCCGTAGCGCGTGTCGTTGGCGCGGCGCAGCGCGTCTTCGACATCGGCGAACTTGAGGATCGGCACGATGGGGCCGAACTGCTCTTCTTGGACGAGGCGGCTGTCGTCGGCGATGTCGGTCACGAGCGTCGGCGGCAGGAAGTACCCTGGACCCGCGGGAACCTCGCCGCCGGCGAGGAATTTTGCACCCGCCTTCTTGGTGTCCTCGATGATGCCGACGACCTTGTCGTACTGCATCTTGTTCTGCACCGGGCCGAGCTCGGTCCCAGGATCGAGGCCGTTACCGACCTTGGCCTTCTTCGCCTCGGCCACGAGCGCGTCGCACAGCGCCTGATAGACGCTCTCGTGCGCGTAGATGCGTTTGATCGCCATGCACACCTGGCCGCTGTTGACGAACGACGCGAAGAAGATCTTCTTCGCGGTCGACTTCACGTCGACGTCGTCGAGCACGATTGCGGGATCGTTGCCTCCGAGCTCGAGCGTCACGCGCTTCAACGTTGCCGCGGCGCTCGCGAGGACTTTCTTGCCCGTGGCGACGGAGCCCGTGAACGAAATCTTGTCGATCCCGGAATGCTCGGTCATCCACGCGCCGACCTCGTCGCCGCCCGCGAGCACGTTGACGACGCCGGCCGGAAAAATGTCCTTCAAGATCTCGCCGACCTTGAGCGTCGCGAGCGGCGTGTAGGGCGACGACTTGAGGATCAGCGTGTTGCCCGTGTAGAGCGCGGACACGAGCGGGCCCAGCGCCAAGTTCACGGGGGCATTCCACGGCGTGATGATGCCGACGACGCCGAGCGGCCGGTAACGGAGCTCGATGTGCTTGTCCTTGTCGTCGGCGAGCACCTCGACGGGAATCTCGATGCCGACCATGCCGTCCGACTGCGCAGCGCCGCGGTCGATCTCGGCGATCGACTGCACGAGCGGTTTGCCTTGCTCGCGCGTCAGGAGCTCGGCGAGGTCGCTTTGCTTTGCGCGCAGTTGCTGCGAGAGCTGTTTGACGAGCGCTGCGCGCTCCGCGAACGAGCGTGCGCGCCAAGCGGGAAATGCGCGGCGCGCCGCAGCGACGGCGCGGTCGAGCTCGGCGCGGTGCGCGGCCGGGCAACGCGCGAACACGGTGCCCAGCGCGGGATCGATGACGTCGAGGTGGTGCGCGCTCTGCTCGAGCTTGCCGTCGATGAGTAGCGCGAAATCGGTTCGTAATGCCACGCGTTGCGCGCTCTGTGCTAACCTTTGAGCTGAAATAATACACGAACGAACCGGCGCGAATTCGCGAGCAAAAGCGTCGGTTCGCGGGCGGTCGAATCTCGAATCCGCCCCACACACGGAGAGCGAGAATGAAGATCGTCATGGTCGGGCAGGGCGCCTTTGGCCGCAAACACCTCGATGGGCTCAAGAACATTTCGGGCGTCGAAGTCGCCAGCCTCGTCGGCGGCAGCAAGGAATCGACGGAAGCCGTCGCGAAGCAGTACGGCATCCCGCATGCGACGACGAATCTCGCCGAGGCGCTCGCGTTGCCGGGCGTCGAAGCCGCGATCCTGACGTCGCCGACGCAAGTGCACGCCGCGCAGGCCGTTGAGGTCATGAAAGCCGGCAAGCACGTCGAGATCGAGATCCCGATTGCAGATTCGTACGCGGATGCCAAGCGCATTCACGCGACGCAAAAGGCAACGGGCAAGATCGCAATGGCCGGCCACACGCGGCGCTTCAATCCGTCGCACCTGTGGGTCGCGAACCGCATCAAGAAGGGCGAGCTCAAGCTCCAGCAGCTCGTCGTGCAGACGTATTTTTTCCGCCGCAAGAACATCAATCTCGAAGGCAAGCCGCGTAGCTGGACCGACCATCTGTTGTGGCACCACGCGTGTCACACGGTCGATCTGTTTCATTACCAGACGGGGGAAGTGCCGTCGGTCGTGCACGCATTGCAAGGGCCGTTGCACCCCGAGCTCAAGATTGCCATGGACATGAGCATCGGTATGCGCACGCCGTCGGGCGTCGTCTGCAACTTGTCGTTGTCGTTCAACAACGACGGCCCGCAGGGCACGTTCTTCCGCTACATCTGCGACAACGGCACGTACATCGCGCGCTACGACGATCTGTTCGACGGCAAGGACGTGAAGATCGACCTCTCGGGCGTGGCCGTGTCGATGAACGGCATCGAGCTCCAGGACCGCGAGTTCGTCGCGGCGATTCGCGAGAAGCGCGAGCCGTATTCGAGCGTCGCGCAGGTGCTGCCCGCCATGGAGACACTGGACCGGCTGGAGAAGAGCCTCAATGCCTAGCACCCCGGTCTGCATGGCGCCCGACCCGAACACACGGGCGCCGAAGTACCGGCCGCCGCCCGGCGCTTGCGACGCGCACTGCCACATCTTTGGGCCCGGCGACAAATACCCGTACGCTGCGGATCGCAGCTACACGCCGCCCGATGCGCCGCTCGAGCGCTTCGTCGAGCTGCAAGAAACGCTGGGTCTCACGCGCGCCGTGCTCGTCAACGCGAGTTGCCACGGCGTCGACAACACCGTGATCCTGGACGCGATCGCGCAGAGCGGCGGCCGCTATCGCGGCGTCGCCAACGTCGACGAGAGCTTCACGGATCGCGATTTCCAAAAGCTCCACGACGGCGGCATTCGCGGCATCCGCTTCAACTTCGTCCAGCATTTGGGCGGCACGCCCGACCTGGGCGAATTCCAGCGACTCGTCGGGCGTGCGGCCGGGTTCGGTTGGCACGTCGTGCTGCACTTCGATGCGAAGGACTTGCTCGAGTTCGACTCGATGCTGCGCACGCTGCCCGTGCCGTTCATCATCGATCACATGGGCCGCGTGCCGACGAAGGACGGACTTACGCAGGAACCGTTCAAGATATTGTTGAACGTGGCGCGAATGGACAATTGCTGGATCAAGATCTGCGGCGCCGAGCGCATCTCGTCGCAGGGGCCGCCGTTCACGGACGCCGTGCCGTTCGCCCAAGCGATTCTGAAAGTCGCGCCCGATCGCGCGCTATGGGGCACCGACTGGCCGCACCCGAACATCAAGAAACACATGCCGAACGACGGCGATCTCGTGGATTTGATTCCATTGTTCATGCCCGACTCGGCGCTCCAGCGCCGAGTGCTCGTCGACAACCCGCAGCGGCTCTACGGCTTCGCCGGCTAGACGCGCCTAGTCCACTCGGCTCATCGCGAGCACGCTTGCGGCGCGGCAACTACGTCACGCGGCTCAGCCACCGTGTCGCCGTTTACCGTCTGGAACAAGAGCGGCCCGGATGTCCGGGGCGCTTGTCACCAATATGTCGCCGCCCGAGCCCCGAAGCGCCGCGCGCCCCATCACGGACGATCGCGCGCGATTTCGAGCCTTGTCGCGCGAGCCGCGAGCCGAGTCGCCGGCGGCGAGCAGGACGCGTCTCTTTCGCGCCGAAGTGCTCGCCGAGCGCCGCTCGCAATGGCTTGGCACGGTGTTGCTCACGTC
>DATFFV010000330.1:0-2439 GCA_035249885.1 Gammaproteobacteria bacterium
TCCGTGTAGGTCTCGGTAGGCCTGATGCTCGGCTTCACTTTCGCGATGGCTGGCATTTAGCTCCCCTCCGCCGTGCTCGCTGCGCCGCGGAGGTACCGAAGCAAGGCCCGTGCCAGTGGCGCCCCGCCTCGATTCCCGGCCCTCGTCGTGCAGTTATGTCAATCAAGGTTGACGCGGCTCGTCAGAAGTGGACGGCGATCCTAAGTCCATTGCGTGAAGCAGTTCCGTCGCGCGGCGTCGTGACTGCTCTCACAGCGATGAGCGGCCGATCCTGCTCAAATTGCATTCCCCGCACCTAGCAGGATGCTAGTGGGAACCTTGCCCGGTGGCCGAAGACAACGAAGAGAGCGGTTCTGCGAAGAAAGGAAGTGCGCGCCTGCGCTTCATCGAGCAATTCTTGCGGCAGGGCCAGCGGAATCGGCTCGCCGGTTTGTTGCTCGGACAGCTCGACGCGTTCAATCGCATCGCGACGACCTTCGGGCACGAGCAGTGCGAGGCATTCTTCGCGAATTACGTGGAGCTGTTGCGCGGGATCCTGCCGCCCAATACGCCGATCATCCGTCTGTCGGAGCGCCGCTTCGCAGTGCTGCTCGACTGCGATTCGATGTCGGCCGTCATGGACTTCGCGACGCTGCTGACCGAGGACAACCCGCCGCATCTCAACATCGGTGGCGATCACTTCCTCGTCGACCTCACGCTCGGCATTGCCGTTTATCCATCGCATGCCGACGATGCCGCTTCGCTGCTTCGCCGCGCCGAGCTCGCGCTCAAGGAAGCGCGCGAAAAGGAGCTCGCGTACGACATCTATCGCCCCGATGCGACGCAACAGCAGGCCGCGCTCTGGAAGTTCGAGTCGGAGCTCCAGGATGCCGTGGAGTGCGGTGAGCTCGAGGTCTACTTCCAACCGAAGATCGAAGTGGCGACGCGGCGTGTTTGCGGCGTCGAGGCGCTCGTGCGCTGGCGCATGAAATCGGGCAACTTCGTGGCCGCCAGCGACTTCATACCGCTCGCCGAAACCACGGGCATCATCGTGCCGCTCACGTGGCTCGTGTTCGACCGCATCGTCGAGCGGGTGGTGGATTGGGACGCCATTCCGCGGCCGTTCTCGATGGCCGTGAACGTCTCGCCGCAGCTGCTCTCGCACGCCGAGTTCACGACGCGCGTCAAAGCCCTCAAGGATTCGCTCGACGCGCGCAAAATTGCGCTCACGATCGAGCTCACCGAAGACAACTTGGTGCAAAGCGACCAATCCTCGCTCGCGAGCATCGAGGAGTTGCGCAAGCTCGGCATCGATCTCGCGATCGACGACTTCGGCAAGGGCTATTCGTCGCTGACTTATCTCAAGCAGATTCCGGCCGCCGAGATCAAGATCGACAAACGCTTCATCGGCACGATCGCGATCGACCAGACCGACCGCGAGATCGTCAAGACCGTCATCGCGCTTGCCCACGCGCTCGGCATGCGCGTCGTGGCTGAAGGCGTCGACAGCGACGAGGGAATGAGGGCCGTGGCCGAGCTCGACTGCGAGATGGCGCAGGGCTACTTCATCGGCCGTCCGATGCGCGGCGATCTCGTCCCCGAGTGGATCGATCAATATCTCGCGACGTCGACCACACGCAGGACGGCCGTCCGCGAGTGGCCGGCACACGTCCAGGCCTAAGCCGCCGCGGCCGCCCCGACTGGAGTAAACTTCCGGCGCTTCCTTAGGCCGGATGCGTCGATGCCGTTGTTGCTCGATTTCGCCTACTTCATCGCGTGCATCTTCCTGTCGCCGTGGCTCCTCTACCGGCTGCTCGGCGCGTCGCGCCGCGATGTCGCGCAGCGTTTCGGCTTCGGTCTCGAGGCACCGCTGCCGTCGTGCGTCTGGCTTCACGGTTCCTCGGCCGGTGAGGTCGCGGTGTTGCGGCCGCTCGTGGCTGCGCTCGAGCGCGACCACCCCGGCATGCCGCTCCTGATCTCGGCGTTCACGGCGACCGGGCTCGAAGCGGCGCGCAAGCTCTACGCGCGCCATCGCGTCGTGCCGCTGCCGTTCGATCTGTCGTTCATCGTCGCGGGATTCTTGCGGCACTTCAATCCGCGACTGCTCGTGATCGCGGAATCGGAGTTCTGGCCGAATCTCATCGAAGTCGCGCGCCGGCGCGGTGTGCCCGTGGCGCTCGTCAACGGCAAGATGTCGGCAAAGTCGTTTCGCGTGCACGCGCGCACGCGGCTCATCCCGCGCGCGCTCGCAAAGCTCACGCTCGCGGCCGTGCAGACCGAGGAGCATGCGCTTAGGCTCGAGGCGCTCGGCGTCGAGCAGCGTCGCCTGCACGTCACGGGCAACATGAAATACGACCTGACGCGCGCGGCCGCGAGCGCCGCCGAGGCCATGACGCTGCGGCGCGCGCTCGGCTACGACGCGGCCGACGTCGTGATCATCGGCGGCAGCTTGCACGACGG
>DATFFV010000331.1:0-3459 GCA_035249885.1 Gammaproteobacteria bacterium
CTTACCGGCGCTCCGCCACGGAGGCCGACGTCGCCGACCTCCTGCCGTTCTACGAGATGGGCCGTGCCGAGGGCAGCTTCGACCTAGGAATACAATTCGCGCTCGAGCGGCTGCTCGTGAGCCCGCAGTTTCTGTATCGCATCGAGCGCGAGCCGGCCGAAGCCGGCGCGTTTCTCGTGAGCGACATGGAGCTCGCGTCGCGGCTGTCGTTTTTCCTCTGGAGCAGCATCCCCGACGACGAGCTGCTCGAGGTTGCCGAGAGCGGCGCGCTGCGCGATCCCGGCGTGCTGCGCACGCAAGTGCAGCGCATGCTCGCCGACGCGCGCTCGGAAGCGCTCGTGACGAATTTCGCCGCACAGTGGCTTTACCTGCGCGACGTCGCAGTCAAGGACCCCGACATCTTCCTGTTCCCCGATCACGACGTGTCGCTGCGCTTGGCGCTCGAGCGCGAGACTGAGCTCTTCGTCGACAGCGTGCTGCGCGGCGGCAGCAGTGTGCTCGAGCTCGTGACCGCGAAGCACACGTTCTTGAACGAGCGGCTCGCGAAGCACTACGGCGTCCCCAACGTGCAGGGCAGCTACTTCCGCCGCGTGGATCTCGGCGAAGACAGCCGCCGTAGCGGGCTCCTGGGTCAGGGCAGCATCCTGACCGTGACCTCGTACGCCACGCGCACCTCGCCCGTGCTGCGCGGCAAGTACGTGCTCGACAACTTGCTCGCGTCACCGCCGCCGCCGCCGCCGCCCGACGTGCCGTCGCTCGCGACCGAGGATGCCGCCGACGGCGCGCCGCTCACGCTGCGCGAGGCCATGATCCGTCACCGCGAGAACCCGGTGTGCGCGAGCTGTCACGCGAAGATGGACCCGATCGGCTTCGCGCTCGAGCACTTCGATGCCGTGGGGCGTTGGCGCGACGAGGACGCGGGCGCCGCCATCGATGCGCAGAGCGAGCTTGCGGACGGGACCGTCATCGACGGCCCGGAAGGCGTGCAAGCGATGCTCACGGCGCATCCCGAGCAATTCGTGAGCGCGCTCACGGAAAAGCTCATGATGTATGCCTTAGGAAGAAACGTGCAGTATTACGACGCGCCGGCCGTGCGGGCCGTGGTCCGGGCGGCGGCCGCCCGGAACTACGAGTTTTCGGCTATTGTTGAGGGGATCGCGGCGAGCGTGCCGTTCCAGATGCGGGCGGGGCGCCCGCCGGCCGCGGAGGAGGAGCCATGACGTTCAAGACGGGCATGTTCCTGACCCAGAAGGCGCTGCCGCGCCGCACCTTCCTGCGCGGCGCCGGCGCGACGCTTGCGCTGCCGTTCCTCGATGCGATGGTGCCGGCGTTCGCCGCGGATCGCGCGCCGTGGACGCCGCGCCTGGGCTTCGTCTATGTCGGCAACGGCATCGTCCACAAGACCTTCAAGCTGCAAGGCACGGGAACGACGTTCGAGTTTTCGCCCGTGCTGCGGCCGCTCGCACCGCTGCGCGAATACATGACCGTCCTGAGCGGCCTCGACCACGCGCAGGCCAACAACTTCGGCGACGGCACGGGCGACCATCCGCGCTCGTCGGCGGCCTGGCTCACGGGCGTGCACGCCTACGACCGCACGCGGCCCGGCGTCGAGGTCAAGCTCGCGACCACGGCCGATCAGCTCGCGGCCGACGTGCTTGGGCTCCACACACCCGTGCGCTCCCTCGAGCTCGCCGTCGACACGGCGACGCAGAGTGCGTGCGACTCGGGCGATTGTTTCTACGTGAACACGGTTTCGTGGCGCAACGAGACGACGCCGAACCTCACGGAGAACCACCCGCGCGTGGTCTTCGAGCGCCTGTTCGGAGACGGTGGCAGCGCCGCGGAACGCCTGACCCGCACGCGCAAGACGGCGAGCATCTTGGATTCGGTGCGCGGCGAGGCGCAGCGGCTCGCGGCCGCCGTGGGCCCGAGCGATCGCAGCAAGCTCGGCGAGTACTTGGACTCGGTGCGCGAGATCGAGCAGCGCATCGGCGTGGCCGAGTCCGAAGGCACCACTGACGTGAGCCTGCCCGAGCGGCCGATCGGCATTCCGGATTCGTTCGACGACTACACGAAGCTCATGCTCGACTTGCAGGTGCTCGCGTTCCAGACGGACACGACGCGCGTGTTCAGCATGATTCTCGCGCGCGAGGTCAGCAACCGGCCGTACCCGCACATCGGCGTGTCCGACCAGCATCACGCGGCCTCGCATCATCGCAACGATGCGGGCCTCATCGAGAAGAAGACGAAGATCGACGCGTACCACGTGGCGCTGCTCGCGTACCTCGCGGACAAGATGCGCGCGACGCCCGACGGCGACGGCTCGCTGCTCGATCAGAGTCTATTGGTCTACGGCGGCGGCATGGGCGACGGCAACCTGCACCAGCACACGGACCTGCCGTGCGTGCTCGTGGGCAGGCTCGGCGGCGCGATCAAGGGCGGGCGGCACATCGCGTATGAGAGCGGCACGCCGATGACGAATCTGCTCGTCACGGTGCTCGACAAGGTCGGCGTCCCGGTGACGTCGATCGGCGACAGCACGGGCCCGCTCGCGCTCGACACTCTCTCCACCGTCTGAGGGCGCTTCTCTGCGCGGCAGTAACGGCCGCAACCCGTTAGGGCAGCATCAAGTCCGCGCAGAACTGCGTGAACGGTAGGACGGTGGTTCGGCCGTTCTCAAAGTGACGTTCGCCGAGGTGGACTTGATAGAACGCCGGTATCTGCGTTCGCTCGGCGAAGTAGCGCGCTGCCGCGCTCGCCTCCTTGTCACCCGTCTTGCACTCGACCGCGAATTTCGCTTCACCGTCCTGCATCACGACGAAGTCGACCTCGCGGCCGTCGGTGTCGCGGAGAAAGCGCAGCTCCATTCGATAGCCTTCGACATCCTCGAGCCAGTGACAGTATTTGAGCAGTTGGGCCGCAACGAGGTTCTCGAAGCGCGGGCCCGGCTCGGGGACCATCGACCAGTCCCAGAGGTATAGCTTCTGCGCCTTCTTGAGCGCGCGAATGCGTCTCCCGCCGAACGGTGGAACGCGGAAGCACACGTATAGGTTCTCGAGGATCGTGAGCCAGTGCACCACCGTTTTGTGGTCGACGCCGAGATCTTCGCGCAGGTTCTTGACCGACAGTGTCGAGCCCACCTTGCCGGGCAGGAGATCGACGAGCTGCTCGACGAGCGAAATTTCGCGCACTCGCTCGAGGTCGCGCAGATCCTCGCGAACTACGCGCGTCAAGCGCTGGCGCTGCCAAAGGCGCAGGTCGCGGTCGTTCTGCGCGAGCAATGGCTCGGGGAACCCTCCGAAGTGCAGCAACGCGGCTAGGCGCTCGGGCGCGGTGCTCCGGTCCTTGCCGACGAGCTCGTTGAGCGACAAGGGGTGCAAGCGGAAATAGCGATAACGCCCCGCGAGCGAGTCGCCGCCTTTGCGGTAGTGATCGAGGCGTGCGGAACCTGTTACGAGG
>DATFFV010000332.1:0-5020 GCA_035249885.1 Gammaproteobacteria bacterium
GCTCGAGGGCACGAGCTTGGACGCGGATGCAGTGGCACACCTCGAAAGCGCGGGTGCGCTCGCCCGGCAAGGGGCAATCAGCCCGGTCGGCAAACGGAGTTATGCGCGGCGTGCGCTCGCGGCGCTGGCGATGGCGAGAGCAGAGCTCGTCGAGGAGTAGTAATGAGCACCCCGAACACGTCAGCCATCCTGCGAGCTCTACTCCTGCTGTGTGTCGTGCAGGTCGCGACGGCTCAACACCTGACCGAGCAGCACATCCCCGTGGGCGCCTATCCGGAGCTCGTCGGCGTGGACGTGACGGTTTGCACGATCGTCGCAGTGGACCCCCGAGAGCGCACGATCACGGTGCAGAAAGACGGCAGTGAGCAGCGTTTTCGCGTCACCGACGACACCAAGATTTGGCTCGATCGCTCTCGGCTCGCGCAGCCCGCGGTTGGGGGCAACCTGGCGGACGTCGCACCCGGCCTCGCAGCGGAGATTCGCTCTGTCGGCCCCGAGCAGCCCGACGCCGCGTACTGGGTCAAAGTGCAGATCACCGCGGCGCAGTAAGCATCGGATCGCGCGGCGCGCTCGCGCATCGCGAGCAGCGATAGCAGGTCGTGAGTTGTCACCAGGGCCCGGCCCGCTAGCTCGGACGATGCCGCTGCTCGAGCTCCGCGACGACGTCGGCGAGCGTGAGCTCGCGCATCGCGAGCAGCAATAGCAGGTGATAGACGAGATCGGCGGCCTCGGCCGTCACGCGCGCGCGGTCCTGCGCCGCGGCCGCGAGCGCGAGCTCGACGCCTTCCTCGCCGAGCTTCTGCGCAACCTTGAGCATGCCCTGCGCGGCGAGCTTCGCCGTGTAGCTGCCCTCGGGTGCGTCGGCGAGCCGTTGGCGAATGACGCCTTGCAGCTTCTCGAGGAACGCCGTCTCGCTCATTTGCGCTCTCCTTGGGTGACAGGCCGGATCGCGATGCCGGCGGCCGCCAAGTATCGCTTCAAGTCACGGATATCGATCGCGGCCGTATGGAACACGCTCGCGGCCAACGCGCCGTCGACGCGCGCACGCTCGAAGACGTCCTTGAAGTGCTCGACGGCTCCGGCGCCGCCCGAGGCGATCAGCGGCACGCTGCTCGCGGTGCGCACCGCGGCGAGCTGGGTCACATCGTAGCCCTTGCGTACGCCGTCCCGGTTCATGCAATTGAGCACGATCTCGCCGGCGCCGCGGTCCTGCACCTCGCGTACCCAGTCAAGCGTGAGGCGCTCGGCCGCGCGCGATCGCGTGGGGTCGCCCGTGTACTGATAGACGTGGTAGTCGCCGTCGCGCGCGAGCGTGTCGATGCCGATCACCACGCAATGCGAGCCGAAGCGGCGCACGAGCTCGTCGATGAGCGTAGGGCGCTCGAGGGCAGGGGAGTTCACCGAGATCTTGTCGGCGCCCAAGTTGAGCACGGTCTCGGCATCGGCCACGCTGCGAATGCCGCCGGCCACGCAGAACGGGATGTCGAGCACGGCCGCGATCCGGTTGACCCACGCGCGGTCGACGGTGCGCTGATCCGGGCTCGCCGTGATGTCGTAGAACACGAGCTCGTCGGCGCCTTCGTCGCGATAGCGCGCCGCGAGCGCCATGATGTCGCCGACGACGCGGTGGTCGCGGAACTGCACACCTTTGACGACGACGCCGTCGCGCACGTCGAGGCAGGGGATTATGCGCCGCGTAAGAATGGCCGTATCTCCTCAGGTCTAAGCCGTCCTTCGAGCAGCGCTTTGCCCGACACCGTGGCCGCGACACCGGCAGCCGCAAGCGCCGCGAGGTCGGCTGCGTCGCGCACGCCGCCCGAAGCTTGGAAGGCAATCTTCGGCCAACGCGCGGCACAGTCGCGGTACAGCGCCGTGTTCGGGCCCGTGAGCGCACCGTCGCGCTCGATGTCCGTGCAGAGCACGTGGCGCAGCCCGGCCCCGGCGTAACGCTCGATCGCCTCGGACAACGTCAACGTCGAGCCGCGTGTCCAACCGTGTGTGGCGACGAGCGGCACGCGGTCCGCGTCGAGCCGCACGTCGAGCGCGAGCGTCACGCGCTCGGAACCGAACTCGGTGAGCCATGCGGCCACGAGCTCGGGATCGCTCACGGCGAGGCTACCGATCACGACGCGTGCCGCAACCGCGAGCACCTGCTCGAGGCTCGCGCGCGTCCTGATGCCGCCGCCGAGCTGCACCTCGACGCCGGCCGCCGCACGCATGCGCTCGATGAGCACGAGATTGGCCGGCGCACCTCGCTTGGCGCCGTCGAGATCCACGACGTGCAGCCAGCGCGCACCGAGCTCCGCGTATTCGACCGCGAGCGCGACCGGGTCGACGTCGTAACGCGTCTCCTGCGCGAAGTCGCCCTGGAGCAAGCGGACGCAGCGCCCGTCGCGCAAATCGATGGCTGGAAGTAACTGCATAAATAACAGTTAGTTACGTCTATATCTTGAGGAAATTATCCAATATACGGCTGCCGACGAGCGACGAGCGCTCCGGGTGAAACTGCGTGCCGAAGAAATTGCCTTGCTCGACCACGGCCGAGAACGGCTGGCCGTAGACCGTCACGGCGCGCGTATAGGGGCCCAGCGGCGCCGCGTAGCTGTGGACGAAGTACGCATAGGCGCCCGGCGGCACGCCCGCGAGCAACGCGGACTCACCGACGCCTTCGAGCTCGTTCCAACCCATTTGCGGTACGGGCAAGTCGGGGCTCCCGGGCAGGCGGGCCACGCTCGCCGCGATGACGCCGAGGCAGCGCGTGTCCTCTTCCTCGGAGCGCGCGAACAAGAGCTGCATACCGAGACAGATACCGAGCACGGGCTGCGTGAGCGTCGGCACGAGCTCGACCAGGCCGGCAGCCGCAAGGCGCGCCATACCCGGAGCGGCCGCACCCACGCCCGGCAGGATCACGTGGCTCGCGGCGCGGATGCGCGCGTGGTCCTCGGTCAGCGGAACGTTCGCGCCGAGCCGGTCGAGCGCGAACTTCAGCGACGCGAGATTCGAGCCGCACGACGGAATGATGACGGCGTTCATCTTCACAGCCGGCCTTTCGTCGTCGGCAGCTCGTCGCCCTCGCGCTTGATCGCCTGTCGCAATGCGCGGGCGACACCCTTGAAGCACACCTCGATCATGTGGTGGGTGTTTTCGCCGCGCACACGAATGTGGATGGCCGCGCCGAGCGTCTCGGCGAGTGAGCGGAAGAAGTGCGGCACGAGCTCGCTCGGCAGCCCACCGACTTGCTCGCGCGGAAACACACCCTCGAAGACACTGAAGGGCCGGCCGCCGAGATCGATGGACACTTCGGCGTCGGCCTCGTCCATCGGCAACAGGAACCCGTAGCGCTGAATGCCGCGCTTGTCGCCGAGCGCCTCGCGCAGCGCCTGGCCGAGCGCGAGCGCGACGTCCTCGACCGTGTGGTGCTCGTCGATGTGCAGATCGCCCGTGCATTCGACCTCGAGCTTGAAGCCGCCGTGCTTGCCAAGCTGCTCGAGCATGTGGTCGAAGAAGCCGAGGCCCGTCTTGGCGCGGGCGTCGCCTTCGCTGTCGAGATCGACGCGCACGACGATGTCGGTCTCGCGCGTGCGGCGCTGCACGAGGGCGGTTCGCGGCCGGTCGACGAGCTCGTGGGCGATCGCTTCCCACGTCGCGGCGCCCGGCGACCCGAGCTTGAAGCTGCGAATGCCGAGGTTGCGCGCGAATTCGACGTCCGAATCGTCGTCGCCTACCACCGCGGAGCGCTCACGATCGAGCGGCGCCGAGCTCACGAAATCGCGCACGAGGCCGATGCCGGGCTTGCGGCACGGGCAGTGCGCCTCGGGCAAGTGCGGGCAGACGAAGTTGCCGACGAATCGGATCCCCTGCGACGCGAACAGCGCGAGCAGGCTCTCGTCGGCGCGATCGAACGCCGCCCGCGGGTGACCCGCACCCCCGAGGCCGGGCTGATTCGTGACGATGACGAGCTGATACCCGGCGGCCTTGAGCTTGAGCAGCGCCGGAATGACGCCCGCCACGAGCGGCCGGTTCTCGATGGAGTCGCCTAAGTCTTTGCGCGCGACGACGAGCGCGCCGCCACGATCGACGAACAAGACTTTACGCATGGTCGCGACGCTCCGCGCCGGAAACGGCTTGCAGCAACAGGTCGTTGTCGCTCGGACGCCCGACCGTGATGCGCACGCAGTTCGCGAGCGCTGGGTCGTCGAAGGTGCGCACGAGAATGCCGGCGCGGCGCGCGGTCTCGCGGAAGGCCTGACCGTCGTACGTTCTCACGAGGATGAAGTTGGCCTCGCTCGGATAGACCTGCGTGATCTGCGGCACGTCGCGCAGCGCGGCCGCGAGCCGCTCGCGCTCGCGCTTGAGCACGGCGATGCGTTCCGCGGAGACGCGCAGCGCGTCTCTCGACAGCGCCTGTTGCACGAGCTCGATCGAAGGCGTGGGGAACGTGTAGGGCGGCAGCACGACCTGCGCGAAATCGATGAGCTCGGGCGCCGCGACGATGAGGCCGCAGCGCACGCCCGCAAGCGATACGAACTTCGACAGAGTGCGCAGCAGCACGACGTGCTCGTAGCGATTGCGCAGCTCGAGGAAGTGGCCACCCGCCGCGAACTCGTGGTAAGCCTCGTCGATGACGACGAGCGCGCGACCGGCCGTCTCGCGGCAGATGCGCTCGATGTCGGCGCGCGCCATCGATTGCCCTGTCGGGTTATTTGGCGAGCAAATGAACACGAGCTTCGTCGTCGCGTCGATGGCCTTCAAGATGTTGTCCGTGTCGAGCGCGAAATCGCGGTCTGCGAGCAGCGGCACACGCACGACGCCGGCGTTCTGAATGCTCGCGTAGAGCCGATACATGTCGAACGTCGGCGGGCAAATCAGGATCTTGTCGCGACCCGCGGTGCAGAATCCGCGGATCAGCACGTCGATGGCCTCGCTGCTGCCGCGCGTCACGAGAATCTGGCGCTGCTCGATGCCGTAGTAGCCCGCGAGCTTGGCCTCAAGCACCGTGGGCCGCGGCGGCGGATAGACG
>DATFFV010000333.1:0-7185 GCA_035249885.1 Gammaproteobacteria bacterium
GTTCGCGCCCTCGCTGCTCATGAGCCTCTCGGACCTCCCGTCCACGGAGCTCATCGCGCCCGGTAGTCGCGTGACCTGGGCGCAGCTCTTCGCGGGGGAGGCAGACGATCTCGAATCGTTTCGCGAATGGTTCAATGAGACGAGCACGCTCGGCCGGCGCTTGCAGAGGGCCGAGCGCGCGGAGGCGGGGGTCAACCGCGCGATCGAGCGCGCCGAGAGCTTCCTGAGCCTGGCGTCGATGATCGCGCTGCTGCTCGCGGCGACGGCCGTGGCCGTCTCGGCGAACCGCTACGCAGCTCAGCAGGTCGACGGCGTCGCGCTCATGAAGTGCCTCGGGGCGTCGCAGGCGCTCGTGCTCGCAGTGACGCTCATCGAGCTCGGCATCATCGGCGTGGTGACCGGGCTCGCGGGCAGCGCGCTCGGCTATCTCGCGCAGTTCGGGCTCGGCACGCTGGTCGCCGATCTCATGGAGCTCGAGCTACCCGCGCCGGGTCCAATGCCGGCCGTGAGCGGCGTCTTCGTCGCGCTTGCGGTGCTCGCAGGCTTCGCGCTGCCGGCGATGCTTTCGCTTCGAACCGTCCCGCCGCTGCGCGTGCTGCGCCAGGATGCGGCGCCGAAGGCCGTGCCGACGGCCATGTCGTACGGCGCGGCTGTGCTCGCCGTGCTCGGCTTGCTCTCGTGGCGCGTCGGCGTCGATGAGATGCTCGTCGTCTCGGTGGTGGGTCTCGGGATCGGCGCCATTGCTCTCTACGCTGCCGCGCTCGTGCTGGTCAGGCTCATCGGGCCGCTGCGCGGCGGCGCGGGCGTGGCCTGGCGTTATGGACTTGCGAACATCGCGCGCCGGCGTGGCGCCAGCGTCGCGCAGGTCATGGCTTTCGGCTTCGGGCTCACCGTCCTGTTGCTGCTCTCGGGTGTGCGAACCGGGCTCCTCGACGCCTGGTACACCTCGCTGCCGACCGACGCGCCCAACCACTTCATGATCAACATCCAGCGCGAAGAGGCCGACGGCATCCGCGCGCTCTTCGCGGAGCACGGTTACGAGGCGCCCGAGCTCGTGCCCATGGTCCGCGGCCGTCTCACGGCGATCGACGGCGAGGACCCGATGAGCCGCCGCAACCGCGGCGAGGGCGGCGGCTGGCTCATGCGCGAGGCGAACCTGACCTGGGCCGAGGAGCTCGACGCGAGCAATACGCTCGTCGCGGGCACGTGGTGGGCGCCGGGGTCCGAGCGTCCCGAGATCTCGGTCGACGAGGGCGTCGTGCAGGGGCTTGGTCTCACGCTCGGCGACGCGCTGACCTTCGAGGTCGGCGGGCTCCCGGTCACGGCCGAGCTCACGAGCGTGCGGCGCGTCGAGTGGGACTCGCTCTCGCCGAACTTCATGCTCGTGCTGAATCCCGCCGCGCTCGAGGGCTACCCCGCGACCTTCATCGCCTCGACCTTCACGCCGGATCGGCAGGTCATGCTAGAGGTCTCGCGCCGCTTCCCGAGCGTCACGGTCGTCGATCTCGAGTCCGTGCTCGCTCAGGTGCGAAGCGTCATGGACCGCGCGGCCCTCGCGATCCAGTACGTGTTCCTGTTCACGCTGCTGGCCGGCGTCGTCGTGATGCTCGCAACGATTCAGGCGACGCGCGAGGAACGGCGCTTCGAGGTTGCGCTCTTGCGCACGCTCGGCGCGAACCGCCGGCGCGTGCTCACGGCGCTCGTCGTCGAGTTCGTGAGCTTGGGAGTCCTCGCGGGGTTCCTCGCGGCGCTGATCGCGTCGGGCGTGGCTTGGCTCCTCGCGACGCGCGTGTTCGAGCTCGACTTCGCGCTCGATTTCACGGTCATCGGCGTCGGCCTCGTCGCGGGCGGCGTGATCGTCGGCTTGAGCGGGACGCTCGCGACCTATTCCGTCGTGCGGCAACCGCCGATCGGCGTGTTGTCGCAGGCGAGCAGCGGGCTGTAACAGGTTTTCATGACGATCACGAGCGTGGTTCGACATCGCGCGCCGGAACGGCACGGGCCACGCTCGCCGGCAATTCTCTCGTGGTGCGCGGCGCTCGCTTGGGTGACGGCCACGCAAGCCCAGATCAACTTGGGTTTCGAGGACGCAGCGCCGCAATCGGGCGCACCCGTGGGTTGGCGCGTCACCACTGAAGATACGCTCGCGGAAATCGACACGACGACGGCCGCACGCGGCTTGCAGAGCCTACGTCTCACGCGCGTGGCCACGAGCGGCGGCGGCCGCGTGGCGCAGGAAATCGACACCGAGCGCTTCGAGGCCAATCGGGTACGCGTGAGCGCACACGTCAAGATCGACGACTCGGCGACGATGGCCGTCCTTTCGATCCGTGTCGAGGGCGACAGGGGGCTCCTCTACGTCGATTCCCTGCCGGTGGCGGCGAACCCGACAGCGGGCCCGTGGATGCGTTACGAGATAGAAGCGCCGCTCGACGGAACCGCACGGCGCTTGAGCTTCGGAGCCGAGATTCGCGGCGACGGCAGCGCCTGGTTCGACGATTTTGCGATTCATGCCGTTCCTACGAGCTCGCTGCCGCCGCCGTCTCCGGCCGCGGCGCGCTACGTCGAGCGCGCCCTCGCGATCATCGAAGAGAATTCAGTGAACCGCGAGCTCATCGATTGGCGCGCGTTTCGGAGCGCAGTGCTCGAGCAAGCGCGCGGCGCCGACACCGTCGCCGCGAGCCATCTCGCCGTGCGCTTCGCAATGAGTCACTTGGCGGACGGCCACAGCTACTTCATGGCACCACGGCAAATGACGGCGATCGCAGATGCGCCCGTCGGCAACGCGCGCACGGGCAGAGATCCGGTCGCCGCGCGCAGCGAGCTACTCGCGTCGTCGGTCGGCTATCTCCGTTTGCCGGGGTTCGCAGGCGGAACACACACCGACCAAGTGGCGTTCGCGGTCGAGCTGCAGCGCCACATCGCGAGGCTGGACGCAGCCGATGCCTGCGGTTTCGTGCTCGATTTGCGCAGCAACTCGGGCGGCAATCTTTGGCCGATGCTCGTCGGCATCGGCCCGTTGCTCGGCGACGGAGAGGTCGCGATCGCGATCGATCCGAGCGGCACGCGCACGCCCGTCTGGTATCGCGACGGCAAAGCAGGGCTCGGCGATTCGGTGCAGTTGCGCGTGCGGGAAGCGCCCTATCGGCTACGCAACGCCCTCGCACCGATCGCCGTGCTCGCGGACCGCTCCACGGCAAGCGCGGCCGAGATCATCGCAGGCGCTCTCGGGACACGGATCGATGCGCGCCGCTTCGGCACCCCCACGCGCGGTGCCGTCACGGGAACGCGCATCTTCCCGCTCGCCGACGGTGCGGCGCTCGTGCTCGCCGTGACGCAGACCGGCGACCGGAACGGACGCGTCTATTCAGGCCCCCTCGATCCCGACGAAGTCGTGGAGGCGCGTGCCGGCGGCGTCGCGCTCGCGGATCAGCCCGTCGTACGCGCCGCACTCGAGTGGCTTCAGTCGCGACCTGCCTGCCAGGTGCGGTAGCATTCGACCGGGGGAGAAACATGAAAAGGACGACCTTGCCGGCACTCGTGGCGCTGCTGGCCACGGCCGTAACGACCGCTCGACCGGCATCGGCCCAAGACTCCACTGCGTGCGACCGCGAGTGTCTGCGCAGCACGATGACCACATTTCTCTACGCGCTGCTCGAGCACGACGCGGGCAAGGTGCCGGTCGCGGACACGGTGCGCGTGACCGAGGACGGCATCGAGAAGCCGCTCGCGAACGTCGGCCTCCTCCGCACGGTCACGCGGCTGCGCGGCTACCGCCAGGACATCCTCGACGAGCGCGCCGGGATGGCCGGTGCGGACGTCGTCGTGGAAGAGGTGGGAGCCCCGGTGCTGCTCGTCGTGCGCCTCAAGGTCGTGGACCGCAAGATCACCGAGATCGAGACCGTTGCGACGCGCAGCCGCAGCGACGGGCTCATCTTCAACATCGATGGGCTCAGCGCGCCGAGCGAGGAGATGAACTACGCGCCGCGGCCGGAGCAGCTCGCCTCGCGCGCGGACGCGATCGCGGCGGCCTTGCACTACCCCGCCGGCCTCAACGCCGCGAAGACCTTTGCCGCCGTGAACGCGCCGTTCGCGCCGAACGCCTACCGCTACGAGAACGGCCAGGTGATGGCGGGGCCGGACTGCACGTTCGCCCAGGGCTGCCAGAACATCGCGACGCAGTCGCTGGCCATCTTCGAGCGCCTCGGAGACGTTTCGACACGCGTGATCGGCGTCGACGAGCGGTTAGGCATCGTCTGGCTGCGCATGGCGTGGGGCGTGGGCCAGCAGGGAGGCGATCAGCTCACGGTGTGGGAGAGTTTCAAGGTCTACGACGGGCAGATCCATGCCGTCGAAGCGTTCATGAAAGTCTTGCCGATAGAGCTCCGATCGGGCGGTTGGGAGTAATGAAGCGAGCGGTCGGACAAAGGCGCCTGGCGCCCTTCTCGCTGCTCTCGATCGCTGTGCTCCTCGTGCTCGGCGCGGGTGCCGATACGGCGTTAGGTCAGCGCGCGCCGGCGAGCCCCCTCGAGGTCGTGCAGCTGCGGCCGAACTTCTACGTCATCGGCGGCGCGGGCGGCAACATCCTCGTGCAGACGGGGCCCGAAGGCGTCATCCTCGTCGACTCCGGCTCCACGGCAAGGGCCGACGAAGTGCTGGCCGCTATCGCCAAGCTGACGCCGCTGCCGATTCGCTACATCATCAATACGAGCATGGACGCCGACCACGTCGGCGGTAACGAGGTGCTCTCGAAGGCGGGCTTGAGCATCCTGCCGGGCGCCGTTGCGGCCGGCGCGGGACTGGGCGACGACGTGCTCGCGAATTTCGGTTACGCGAGCGTGCTCGCGCACGAGAACGTGCTCACGCGGATGTCTGCGGCGGAGCCGCCGATCCCGTCGGTCTTTCACCCGACGAAGACGTTCTTCTATCGTACGTATTCGATGTACCTGAACGGCGAAGGCATTCAGGTCATCCACCAGCCGGCCGCGCACACCGACGGCGACGTCATCGTGTTCTTCCGCCGCGGCGACGTGATTGCGACGGGCGATCTCATCGACACGACACGCTTTCCGTTCATCGACGTCGAGCGCGGCGGCACCCTCCAGGGCGAGCTCGACGCGCTGAATCGCTTGATGGATCTCAGCATCCACAACGTGCCGCTGCTGTGGTATCCCGATCGCACGTTGCTGGTACCCGGCCACGGCCACGTGTACGACAAGCTCGATCTGCTCGAGTACCGCGACGCGATCACCACCATTCGCGACCGCGTGCAGGATCTCATCGATCAGGGCCTGACGCTCGCGCAAGTCCAGGCCGCCAATCCGACGCTGGGCTATCGCAGCCAGTACGGCACGGACTCGGGCCCATGGACGACCGAGATGTTCGTCGCGACCATTTACAACGAGCTCGCCGCGAAGAGAGGCGAGCAGTGAGTCGCGCGAGAACCGCCGTTGTCATCGCCGCGGGCGTGATCGCGCTCGGTCTCGGCGCATGCGTCTACGCGCAGCAGCGCCCTGCCCCCGCGGCACCGCCGCCCGTCCCACGAGCGGCGGCCCCGATCGGCCTCACGGGATACTGGGTGTCGATCGTCACGCAGGACTGGCGCTGGCGCATGGTGACGCCCGCCAAAGGCGACTACCAAGGCGTGCCGCTCACACCCGAGGCAAGGGCGCTTGCGGACGCCTGGGATCCGGCCAAGGACGAAGCCGCAGGAGAGCAGTGTCGATCCTACGGCGCGCCGGCGCTGATGAGCGTGCCGGGGCGGCTGCACATCACGTGGCAGGACGACAACACGTTGAAGGTCGAAGCGGACGCGGGCATGCAGACGCGACTCCTACGTTTCGGCGACAGCACAGCGCCCGCCGACACGCCGCGGACCTGGCAGGGAGTCTCGGCCGCGCAGTGGCAGACGCCGCGCCCCAACGTGCCGCTGCTCTTCCGCCCTGCAGAACGAACCGCCGACGCACCGGCCGTTGTACCGACCGGCGGATCTCTGCGCGTGGTTACGACCAACCTGCGTGCCGGATACCTGCGCAAGAACGGCGTCCCCTACAGCGAGAACGCCGTGCTGACCGAACACTGGGATCTCTACAAGCGCCCGAACGGCGAGCAGTGGCTCACGATCACGACGCAGGTCGACGATCCGCAGTACCTTCGCACGACGCGGCTCACCGCGCCGATCTTCAAGAAGGAGCAGAGTGGCGCCAAATGGGACCCGACACCCTGCTCGTCGCGATGGTAGCCATATGAGAATCGTCGCGCTCATCGCCTTGGCCCTTCTTCCCGCGGTTCCCGCGTTCGCCCAGGTCGATCTCACCGGCACGTGGGCGCGCAGCGGGCAGTCGGACAACGGCGCCGCGCGCGAACCGGTCGACCTTCTCGGTATGCCGCTCAACGCGGACGGGCGCGCGAAGGCGCTGAGCTACGACATCGCGGCGCTCTCGGCGACCGAGCGGCAGTGCCAGATGTACACGCCGTTCTACGCGCTGGTCGGGCCGTTCCCGCTGCAGATTTCGATCGTGCAGGAACCGATCACGCAGAAGCTGCTCGCCTGGAAGATCGCCGGTTGGGGCGATCGCGACGAGACCATGATCTTTATGGACGGACGCCCGCACCCGTCGAAGTACGCGCCGCACCCGCACGGCGGCTTCACGACGGGAACGTGGGAAGGCGACACGCTGACGGCCGTCACGACGCATTTCAAGCTCGGCGACATCAAACGCCATCGCGGGTTCAGCAGCGACCGGGCGACGCTCACGTATCGCTTCAACCGGCACGGCGACGTGCTGACCGTTACCGGCATCCTCGAAGACCCCGTCTATCTCGCGGAGCCGTACGTGCTGACGGAGGTCTTCCGCCTTACGACGAATCCCAACGGCTTCCCACTGACCGCCTGCGAGCCGATCGAGGAGCTGCCGCGCCTGCACGAGAACCCCGAGCTCGCGCCGCACTATCTGCCCGGAAAGCATCCGGCGCTCAACGAGGTCACGGAGCGCTACAACATCCCGCTCGAAGCGGTGCTCGGCGGCCCCGAGACGATGTATCCCGAGTACCGCAAGACGCTGAAGGACGCCTACGTCCAACCACCTCCGGTCCGCGCGGGGCAGTGACCGAACACTCAGGGCACGCGCACCGTAGCGGCCTTTTGAAGACCGCAAACGCATGGTGGTTGAGCCCGGGATCATG
>DATFFV010000334.1:0-6092 GCA_035249885.1 Gammaproteobacteria bacterium
ATGCGAACCCTGTTACTCGACGAGGAGGTCAACAGATACCTGCTCGCGTGCTCGTCGCGCGAGCATCCCGCGCTCGCGCGCCTGCGCGCGGCGACTGCGAAGTTGCCCGAGGCCGAGATGCAGATCGGCCCCGACCAGGGCCAGCTCATGGCATTGCTCGTGCGTCTCATCGGCGCGCGCCGCTGCATCGAGATCGGCA
Organism: Gammaproteobacteria bacterium; assembly: GCA_035249885.1. Lineage (GTDB taxonomy): Bacteria > Pseudomonadota > Gammaproteobacteria > Steroidobacterales > Rariloculaceae > FEN-1219. Next base: position 200 of record DATFFV010000334.1, read on the forward strand.
CCTATACGGGCTACTCGGCGCTCGCCGTGGCGCTCGCGCTGCCGGCCGACGGGCGCCTCGTCGCCTGCGACGTCAACGCACAGTGGTCGGACATCGGGCGGCCGTTCTGGCGCGAGGCCGGCGTCGAGTCGCGCATCGATCTGCGGCTGCAGCCCGCGCTCGACACGCTCGACGAGCTGCTCGCCCAAGGCGCTCGCGACAGCTTCGATTTCGCGTTCGTCGATGCCGACAAGGGCAACTACATCGCCTACTACGAAAAGCTACTCGAGCTCGTGCGGCCCGGTGGGCTCATCGCCGTCGACAACACGCTCGCCGTGTCCGGCGCGCCGATCGTCACGCAGCGCACGACCTCTGCACGTGCGTTGCGGGCCTTCAACGACCACGTGCGCGACGACCGGCGCGTCGATCTCGCGCTGCTGTCGATCGGCGAGGGCCTCACGCTGCTGCGCAGAATCTGAAACGGCGCGTCGCGGCTCAAGAGTCGTCGTTGCCGCGCTGCTCGATGACGATGCGCGCGAGGTCACGCGGTACGGCGCCGAGCTCCGTGTCGCCCGCGGGTGCGCCGCTCACGAGCAGCATGTAGGCGATGACGTCGACGAGCTCCTGCGTCGTGAGAAACCCGGGGTTGTTGGCCGGCATCGTCCTCTGCGTGTACTCGAAGAGCGCCGCGAGCGAGCGGCCGTCCCAGGCGCGCAGAAACTTCGGCCCCGCCGCGGGCGGCGCCGGTAGCATGTCGGGATCGTCGGACGCGCCGTCGAGCTTGTAACCGTGGCAGCGGTCGCACGGGCCCGTGTACGCCGTTTGCCCGCGCCGCGCCTGCTCGACCGTGAAGACGCCGTCCCAGATCGACACGCTCGTCGTGGTTTGCGCGGCGCCCGGAGCGGCGCTCGCCGCGACGACGAGCGCCGCGGCCCACCTTCGCAGGCGAATCAGGACCAAAGCTCGGCGTCGCTCGGGCCGAGATCCCGGTCGAGCTCGGCGTGGATCGTGACGTCGGCGCCGATCTCGCCGTCGCTGCGGAACGGGAAGTGGTCGCGGCCCGACACGAACAGCCGGTACGCGCCTTTCGGCACGCGGATTTCGGCGACGCCACTCGAATCGGTAACGGCACGATACGGGTGAACGACGACTTTGGCGCCTTGGAGCGGCGCGCGGCTTTGAGCGTCGACGGCCACGACCTTGACGAGGCATTCGGGCGCAGGCACGGCGCGTACTTGAAAGCGTGCGCTCGCGGCCGCGTGCGCCGGGCCGTCGGTCTCGCCGCCGAGCTCTGGAGCCACGGCCTCCCACGCGTGCAAGCCGGCTGCCGCGGGGGCGCGCAGCTCGACTCCCACGCTGTAGAGCGAAGTGCCCGGCCACGGCGAGTCGCCGACGACTGCGCTCGCGATGTGCGCGCCGCCCGCGTCGCGAATCTGCACGGTGCGTCCGGCAGCGGGGCACTCGGCGGCGCACTTGATGCCGACGCGCACGCGAAACGGTGCGCCGCACTCGACGACGGGCGGCGTGTCCCAGACGACGATGCGTGTGGCGTGCGCTTCCATCGTCAGCCTGAAGGATTGGTGGACTCCGCGGCTGCGTTCGTGCCCGCGATGAAGCCGTGCACGTGACCCTTGCCGAGCCCGTGCTTCTGGAAGCCGCCGACGGCTTCGCCGCCCGCGTAGAGGCCCGGGATGACTTCGCCGCGCATGTCGACGACTTGGTGCTTGCCATTGACGCGCAGGCCGCCGTACGAGTCGTGCCAGACGACCATGATCGCGAGCGCGTGGAACGGCGGTGTCGCGATGCGATGCATCGGCGCGTCGGCCTCGCGCTCGAAGTCGGGATCCTTGCCGGCGTCGACGTAGCCGTTCCATTTCGCGACCGTCTCGGCGAGATATTTGAGCGGCATGCGCTGGAACTCGTGGCCCTTCTCGATCTTGGCCGCGAGCTCCTCGATCGTGTCGGCTTTGAAGTAGTAGCCGTTGTCGGCGACGTAGGGGAAGCGCAGGTCCCACTCGGCGCGCGCCACGGCATCCTGATCGAAGATGGCCCAGAGCGGGCCCGAGTAATAGTGCGGCGGCTCCGACCCCTCGTTGATCGCGAGCGCGGCGTCGCAGCCGTGGTCGTAGGTGTACATCTTCTGCACCCATTCGTGCCGGCAATTGCGCCAGTCGTAGGGTTTGTGCTCGATGCCGCTATTCGGCGCGACGCCGCCGCCGGGAAATTGCCCGCCGCCGCCGCGCCTCGGCAAGCGCACTTCGTTGAAGAAGCGCTTGCCGACTTGATTGACGGCGATGAACTCCTCGAAGCCCGCCGTGCCCACGTTGACGCCGGCCGAGCCGCGGTAACCGAACGTCGGATGTCCCGGCATCATGTCCGTGTAGGCGTCGCGCGTGCCGAGCCGCGTCGAGAGATGGAACGTGGCCGCCGAGCCCAGGTTCTGCTGCATGCCGGCCAGGTTGGCGCCGATCTTGAGGCCCGCGATCAGCGCGCTCGCGTCCAGCCCGTTCGGACCCTGGAGCGCGTAGCCGCTCGTCACGAACGCGGGCTCGCGCATGGCCGGGTAGAACATGCTGCGCACTTGCGGGTTACCCGAATGCCCGCCGCTCGCGAGGATCACGGCCCTGCGCGCGCGGATGCGGATCTTCTCGCGCCGCTCCTCGACGTTGCCGTTCTGCCAGAAGCTCTTCAAGAGCTCGCCGGTCTCGGGGTGGGTGCGCGGCGAGTACTCCGCTTCGATGCCGACGATGCGGCCCGCGAACGGCTGCTCACGCACGAGGTCCGTGAACTTGCGAAACAGCATGAACTGCACGCCTTTCTCGCGCGCCGAGAACTCGAGCGAGCGCGAGAGCGCCACGCCGTTCGAGACGGCGCCGTTGGCGACGAAACGGCTCGCGATGTTCATCTGCACGGGCGCGAACGGGCTCGTCCGCTCGCGGTCGGCGACGCCGGCGTCCTCGGCCGTGATCGTGCCCGCTCTGATGTCGGTCTTGTCGCCGAGCATGAGGAAGCATACGGCGCCGCGCGCGCGCGACATGCCGCCGCCTTCGTGCGTGCCGTTGATGCGGCCGAAGCGCACGTAGTTGTCCATGAGGAACTGGCGCGTCGCGGGGCAGTTCTCGGCCCACGCGCGCACGAGCTCGCGCTCGTTGTAGCGATACGGCGTCTCGCCGCGGCGGTTGAGCACCGACCAATCGGTGACGTCCTTGAACAACAGGTCGACGCTGTCGTCGAGCTCCTCGGGCGACTCGACGGGCGGGCTCGTCACGAAGCCCTCCTTGTCGGCCTCGCCCTTCATGTCGCGAAGCTGGAGCGGGTCGCCGCCGCCGAGCGAGACGAACGAGCCGCTGTGCAGCATGCGGCCGCCGAGATCGAAGTTCTGATCGACGACGAGCACCGTGGCGCCGAGATCGCGGGCGCGGATCGCGGCCGTGAGACCGGCACAGCCGCCGCCGGCGATCACGACGTCGGCTTCGTAGTCCCAATCGGTGGCCGCGTTCGAGCCGGCGCGCTGGCCGAGCGCCGTGCCCGTCTCGAGCAGTGCGGCGCCGCCCAAGCCCGCCGCGCCCGATTTGACGAAGTCGCGGCGCGTGACGGCCGTGGTCTTGGCGCGCTCGGTGTCGTTGCCGGGCTCTCTATTCTTAGCCATGTCGACTCCCCCGAATCGTCAAGCTTTGGGACCCGTTCGCACAGCAAAGTAGCTAGCTCCTAGTCACCGCGCAAGCGGCTGTCGCGCAAGCGCCGCGGCCAAATGCCCGATTTGCCGGGCGACAGGATGCCGTTCGGATCGACGGCGTCCTTCAAGGTCTCATGGAACCGGCGTATGGCGTGGTCGTTGAATGAGTAGGTCTCGGCGACGTGGTCCATGAAGGCCACGTGCGTCCGGTACTCGCCCCAGCCGTTCGCGGCCGAGACCTCGACCAAGCGCTCGAAGATCTGCCGGCTTTTGGCGTTCTGCGCGGGGTCGCGCGACAGCGGCAGGCCGAACAGCAGCACGAGCGCGCGCGGGTTGTAGGACCACGGCAGGGCCGCGAATTGGTTGCCCACGGGCAGGCCGAGCTCGGCGTAGAGCTGCCCGAACACGCGCTGCGCCTTGAAGACGGCTTCGCCCGTCATTGGGATGATCGGCGAGAAGCCGAGGTGCCCACCGCCTTGCAGCAGGCCGAACACGCCGAGGCTCGGGATGCCGAGGGCGACTGCGAGCGTCGGATCGTTCTGGTCGACCTCGGCGGGGAATACGTAGCGGCGCCCGTCGGCGAACGACGCGCCCGGAATCGCCGCGAACTTCTCCTGGACGTACTCCCACTGCGCGTCGACGAGCTTGGGCGGTCCCCAGAAACGCAGCTCCGCGCTCCAGTAGGGCAGGTTACGGTCCCGGGCCAGGCGGTCGAGCTCCGCGACCGAAGGACCGCCGGGCATCTCGAAGAACGACCCGCCTTGCGAGGCGTGGAAGTTGAGCAGAGGGCTCTCGAGCAGCATCGTGCCGCGCAGGATGTCGGAGCTCATGAGGTACGCGTACGTCTCCATGAACGGCACGAGGTCGTCGTGCTGTCGGACGTTGACGCGGCCGTCGCGGTAGGCCTCGGGTGCGGGCATGAGCCAGAGGCCCATGCGCGTCACGATGCCGAAATTCGATTGCGAGAAGAGGCCGTCGACGATGGGACCGAAGCCGTATTTGTATTGATGCCAGACCTCGGAGCCCGGCAGCGCTCCCATGCCGGTGCGCAGCACCTCGCCGTTGGCGAGCACGACCTCGAGACCGCAGACCGCGCTCCAATGGTCGCGCATCGGCGTACGGCCGCCGCCGCGCTCGAGCGCGTTGGCGAGCGGGCTCCCCCAGCCGGGGTCCGCGGGGTCGATCCAGACCTTGAGCCCGCGCTCTTGAATGTGGCGATAGAGATCGAAGTAACTGACGCCGGGCTCGACGACCGCGTAGTGAATCTTGTCGTTGACCTCGAGGATGCGGTTCATGCGCTTGAGATCGACGACGACGCTGCCCGAGAGCACGGGCGACGAGCCGCCGTAGCCCAAATTCCTGCCCGTCGCGATCGTCCATAAGGGCAGGCCGTAGCGGTTCGCGATCCCGACGATGGCTTGCACTTGCTCGACGCTGCTCGGCGCCACGGCGGCCGCGGGCACGCGGTCTTCCGGTTCGCCGCGGAACGGCGAGTACGCGTCGCGGTAGAGGTTCATGTCCTCGTCCGAGGTGAACACAGAGTCGCGACCGATCGCGTTGGCGAGCTCCTCGAGGGCCCGCGTGAAATTGCGCTGCGTGACGCCCGGGGGTACCGCCATGGTCGTGCGCTCGCGTGTCGTTGTGGTGTTGTAGGTCGTGACCAGTGTCTCACCGGCCTGCTCGTGACACCACGGCGCGGTGTCTCGCAAGCCGCGCGCGCCTGGACTTGGTTCTACCGCCTGGCGGCTCGCGTGCAGCGTGTGGCCCTCATAACGCGAGCGCCCGCTTAAGATCGTCGTGCTCGAAAGCACTGGCCATGCGGGCTATTTCGGCTGACCGTGCCCCTACCTCTTTGGCCGTGTCGCGCCAGGTTGCCGTAACCGTGGCGACCTCTTTGATGATGGCGCGCGCCCGAGGCAGCGAGAGGCCGAAGAGCTCCGACGCCGCTTCCAGCAGGTCGATCGAACACGTGCCTTCGTCGAGATCGATATTCGTCGTGAGGACACGCGCTTTGAGATCGGTCGGCACTGGGTTGAGATCGTAAGCTGGGGAAAGCGACCAGCCCGATTTGCCTAGCCAAAGAAAGCCGTGATTGCGGAGGTGGTCGTCGACATTCGAGATCAGGACATTGAAGACGACACGACGGTACAGGGCGTGTGCGTCGGTTTTTGCCTGTGCTCCATGTCGTGCAAGGGCATCGACGATCTCCGGATAGCTACCGCGCTCGCCGTCCTTGGC
>DATFFV010000335.1:0-7076 GCA_035249885.1 Gammaproteobacteria bacterium
GACGCTGTTCGATGGGACCAGCCTCGATGGATGGACGCTAGAGGGCGACGCCAATTGGCAGATCGCGGACGGCGCCGTCGCAGCCGATTCCGGGACCGGGTTCCTATTGACGCGTGTCGCGTACGCGGATTTCGACCTCGAGCTCGAATTCTGGGTGACGCCGGATGCCAACAGCGGCGTGTTCATCCGCTGCGCCAACCCGCAAGAGATCGGGGCCGCGACTTGTTATGAGGTCAACATCTTCGATCAGCGGCCGGATCCCGCTTATCGAACCGGCGCTATCGTCAACGTGGCGGAACCGAAGGTCATGCTCGAAACCGGCAACCGTTGGAACCGCTACGAAATCTCGGCGCATGGCCGCAGCCTCGTCGTGAAGCTCAACGGTGAGACCACCGTCGACGTCACGGACGACAAGCTCGCGGCGGGACCCTTCGCTTTGCAATACGGCGCGGGTCGTGTGATGTTCCGCAACGTGCGCATCCGCACGCACTAGCACGCGTTTCAGGTCCGCTCTTTGGTCCGCTTCGCGAGGAAAAGCTATCGCATGTCTGCCCCTGAGCTTCAGCCCCACACGACTGACGACCTTGGCCATTTCGTAAAGGGCTGGATTCGCAATCCGCTCGCGATCGGCGCGCTGGCGCCGAGCGGCAAGTCGCTGGCCAAGCTCATGGCGAAAGATGTCGGTCCGGGCGCTCGCGTCGTCGAGCTCGGGGCCGGAACGGGAACCGTCACGGCCGCTCTATTGGCGAACGGTGTTGCGCCGGGGGACTTGCATCTCGTCGAACGTGACCCGCAGTTCGTCAAGATTCTCAAACGGCGTTTCCCGCGCTGCCACGTCGTCGCGGCCGATGCGCTCGAGCTCGACCGGCCGCTCGACGCGGCGGCTTTCGATTTCGTGGTCAGCGGACTGCCGTTGCTCTGCTTTTCGCCCGACAAGCGCGCCCGCCTGCTCGAGCAAGGCCTGCAGCTCTTGAAGCCCCAGGGCCGGCTGCATCAGTTCACCTACGCCGGCCGCTGCCCCATCGACCGCGACGTGCGCGCGGAGCTTCGTGTCGAGAGCTCCCTGCTGGGGATCGCCGCGCTCAATTTGCCTCCGGCGTTCGTCTACCGCTTCACGCGTCGCGCCGCCGCTAGCGCCGGTCGCTCAGCGCTTAAGTAAAGACCGCTGTCATGCTCCGAGCGGCAACGCCGGGCTGCTCGACTGTTCCCGCCGAATGAGTACCATTGACGCGAAAGGCAGGGAGCCATGCGCTCGAGCGCGACGACAACGATAAGAAAGGGCACGACCGCCGCGATGGTTGCTTTGCTCGCCGCGTGCGCGTCGCACGTGCCCCTCGCACCGGGATACAGTGGGCCCGACGCGCTACCCACGAATGGGCCGCTCGCGGGGCTCGTGGCGCCCGATCTTCCGCTGGGGATCATCGCTGCCGCCGACGCGCGCGACCGTGCGCACTTCGTCGTGCGGCGCCTGTCGGTTTCTTCACTCACGGATCCGGGCACGTCGATCGAGTTCGAGTACTACGACGTCGAGGGCGACGCGCGCACCCCCGTCGTCGTCCTGCTGCCGATCTTCAGCGGCGCGCCCGCGATCCCGCGCTTCTTCGCTCGTTACTTCGCCAACCAGGGTTGGGCCGCAGTCGTGGTGCTGCGTAAGCGCGACCCGTTCGATGTGCTCGCGGCCGCCGAGGACGCCGTCGAGAGCAATCTCAAGGACTACGGTCGGGTGCTCGATTGGGTCGAGCAAGAGCCCGAGATCGACTCGTCGCGCCTGGGGCTCTTTGGCGTGAGTCTCGGCGCCATGGATGCCGTGATGCTCGCGGCCGTGGATCGGCGCGTCGCCGCGCTCGTCGTCGCGATGGCCGGCGGCGATCTGCCGTACCTCATGCTCAACACGCGCTACCGCCGGGTGGTCCGCACGGTCCACGAGCTCGCCGACTCGAGCGGCATGAGTCGCGAGGCGCTACGCGCTCGCCTCGATGCCGAGATCGATATCGATCCTCTCGCGCTTGCGCGCTACGTCGACGCCGAGCGCGTGCTCATGATCATGACGCGCACCGATGCGATCATTCCGTTCGAAGCGCAGGAGCGTCTGCGCGAAAGCTTGGGGTCCCCGGAGGCGCTACGCCTCGTGACCGGTCACCGGCCCTCGGTGATCATGTTCCCGCGCGTGCGCAGCGCCGCGTTCGAGTTCTTCGCGCGGCAGTTCGCCTTCGAACCGGTGGCGCTCGCCAGCAACTGATCCGCTTGGACCGCGGGCGAGCGCCGGCGGCGCCGTGCTATGGTTGTGACACTCGGCGTGCGGGAGAACGCAGGTGTCGCAGCTACCCTCGACCGCTTCCGGCGACTTCGCCGCCGTGTTGCGCGGGCGTCGTTCGATCGACTTGTTCGCGCCGGACATCGTGAGTGTCGACCTCATACGCGATGCCGTAGACGTGGCGCGCTGGGCACCCAACCACCGCCTGACCGAGCCATGGCGCTTCTATTTGCTCGGGCCGGCCACGAGACAGGCGGCTATCGACCTCGCCGTCGAGCTCGACACCGCGGCCAAAGGCGAGCGGGCGGGTGTCGCGCGGCGTGCCCGGCTCGACGCGATCCCCGGCATGTTCGTCCTAACGACACGGCGCAGTGCGGATCCGCTGCTCGACCGCGAGGATTACGCAGCGTGCTGTTGTGCAGCCGAGAACCTAATGCTATACCTATGGCAACGAGGTATCGGCGTCAAGTGGACGACGGGCGGGATCACGCGGCACCAGCGGTTCTATGAGTTGCTTCATGTCGATTCGGCGAGCGAGGCGGTGGTCGGGTTGTTCTGGTACGGCGTGCCGAAGGTCGTCCCCACGCAGCAGCGCCGACCGGTTGCGGAGATCGTCAAGGAGCTTGCATAGGGGAGGGGTCAGGTGAGCACGAGCCTAGCGATCCATCGACTCGAGCCGCAGTCGGCACGAGGACGAGCGCGGTTGTCGAAGATCCTCGAAGCGGCAACGCGGCTGTTTCTCAAGGTTGGCTACGAGCAGACATCGATCGACGCCATCTTGCTCGAGAGCGGCGGCTCGAAATCGACGCTCTACGCCTACTTTCCCACCAAGGAAGACCTGTTCCGAGCCGTCATCGACAACGTCGTCGACAACGACGTCAGCACTGCGCTCGACATCAACAGCAACGCACGCTTCGTGTTGCTGGAGTTCGCACTGAACCGCATGCGGGCCGTGCTCTCGGCGCGTCACCGGGCCGTCGTCGGGCTCGTCATTGCCGAGCGCGACCGGTTCCCGGATCTCGCTCGCATCTACTGCGAGCGGGGCCCCACCAAGACCTATCGGCAGTTGACCACATACCTCGAGGCGCTCAAGCGGCGCGAGGTGCTCTCCTTCGACGACGTCAACGAAGCCGCGGACTTCCTCATCGGCATGATCTTTCAGCGTTGGCACAAGCAACTCTATTTCGTCGAGTTGGCAGTCCCGACCGAAGGGGTTCTGCGCGAGCACGCCGAGCACGTCGTCGCGCGTTTCTTGGCCGCGTTTCGCCCGCGACCGAGCTGAACGTCGCTCGTCAGAGCGGGGCGCCAGGCCGTGCTGCGCCCTCGAGCCATGCCGCGCCCTCCGCATAGAGCTTGGCGACCTCCGGGCCCCGCACACCGGGTAGCCCGAGCTTCACGGTGAAGCCGGCCTTGGTCTGAAGATAGCCGAGATGCCGGTAGCCCTCGGGGAAGCGGCCGAGCAGGCCCGCGTCGAGCGTAAGCTTTGCGCCCGGCGTGACGGGGTCGAGACGATCTTTCTCGTAGATCGGTTGGCGGCGAACGATGGCCCAGCGGCTCTGCCGCTTGGCGAAGAAATCGTAGAACCGACCCGTGCAGACCGCGTCCACGACGACGCCGTCGACGGTGGCGCGCTGGTTGATCGTCATTTTGGTCTGTGCGATCGCGCGCGTGCCCGCCAGCTCGACGGTCGTGCCGCCGAGCAAGTGAATGATATTGACGCCGCGCTCGAACCCCGCGCGTCGCGCCTTTTGAAACTCGGTCGCCGGGCCTTGGAACCAGGTAGCCGTCATCCAGGCGTCGTCGTGCCACACGGTGGCGAAGCGCTGCCAATCGCCCGAGTCGCTCCACAGCACCCAGTTGTCGACGACCTCGCGGATTGCGATGCGGTCCTCGAGCTCAGCGTCCATTGCGATCAGCGCATGAATCGGCCGCCCGGACCGCCCGTGCCGCCCGCGGGCGGCGCCGCGCCCGGCACGATGATCGACGACGCTTGCTCGCGGCGCAGTTCCTCGAGGCGGCGCATCGTCCGGGCCAAGGCTTGTTTCGCGCCCTCGCCGAATTTTGCGATGGCGTCGTCGAGCGATGTGGCGGGCACCTCGAAGCTCAGCGGCAATGCACCCGCCGGTGTCAAGACTTGCGTTTGGCCGACGTAGAGCACGGGCCTCGTGTTGTCCGTGTCTCCGGCGGCCGTGATCGGCGTGAGTCGCTGGAGCGTTCCGACGCGTCGATCCGTGAACGTCTCTTCGCGGTAGAGACTCTTGCTGTCCATCGCGATTTCGGCATCGCTGAGCTCGTCTGCCATGGCCGGTCCTCTCGCATCGTGCCGCGCTGGTCGCGGCGGGGCGCATAGGCTAGCACTTCTCGCGCAGGACGCACATTCGCGCGCGCCGCATCTGGCTCGCTCCACCGCGAGCTGCCATAGTGCGCGCAGCGTCGAGGAGGCGTCGATGACATCTCGGGACACACCCACGTTGCAGGCATTGCTGGCGCGCCGGCTAGATCGTCGCCGATTGCTTGGCGGCGGCATTGAGCTCGCGGCCGCGACTCTGCTCGCGAGCAACAGCCACGCGCAGAGTGGCGCACTCGCACAGCCAACGCTGCCGCGCATCGGGCCTTCGAAAGCCGACGCCGTGCTCGTTCCCGACGGCTATCGTTCGCAGGTGCTCGTGCGCTGGGGCGATCCGCTGTTCGCCGATGCCGCCGCGCTCGATCCACGCGAAGTGGCGTCCGGTGCGCTGCTCACACCCGAAGCCGCCGCCGCACAAACGCTCCAATTCGGTTACAACTGCGACGGCCTCGGAGTGCTGGCGCTCGACGCGGAGCGCGCTCTGCTGTGTGTCAATCACGAGATCCCGACGCCAGCGCTCTTGTTCCCGGGTTGGATCGAAGCACGCGACGCGCGCACGCTTGGCGCGTTCGTTCGCGAGCATCCGTCGGTCGTCGGGTACATGCAGTCCGCTGTGGGCTTGAGCGTCGTCGAGCTCGAGCGCGATTCCGGCTGGCGCTATCGCCGCAGCTCCCCGTACAACCGGCGCGTCACGGCCTACACGCCGATCGAGCTCGCGGGTCCCGCCCGCGATCACCCGTTGCTCAACCCGCGCGGCGAATCCGTGCCGCGCGCGTTCGGCACGTTCAATAATTGCGCCGGGCACACGACGCCGTGGCGCACTTACCTCACGGCCGAAGAGAACGTCGACGACTTCTTCGGCAACGGCGCTGCGGCCACGCTCGATCCCGCACTCGAGCTCGTCCATCGCCGCTTCGGTTTCCGGCAGCGCGAGAGCGCCTATCGCTGGGAGTTCGCCGACGAGCGCTTCGACTCGGCGCGCAACCCGGCCGAGAGCCTCAAGTTCGGCTGGATCGTGGAGCTCGATCCGCTTACACCCGAACGACCGCTCAAGAAGCGCACCGCGCTCGGGCGCTTCAAGCACGAAGGCGCGACCACGGTGCTGGCACGCGACGGCCGCGCGGCCGTCTACATGGGCGACGATCAGCAGTTCGAGTATTTCTACAAGTTCGTGACCAAGGCCCAATTCGATCCGCAGCGGCCGGCAGCCAACCGCGATCTCCTCGACGAGGGCACGCTCTACGTCGCGCGGCTGCGCGACGACGGGAGCGGCGAATGGTTGCCGCTCGTGCATGACGGCCACGGGGAGCTCACGACCGAGCGTGGCTTCGCGTCGCAGGCCGATGTGCTCCTGCGCTGCCGCGAAGCGGCCGATCGCGTCGGCGCAACGCCCCTCGACCGGCCCGAGGACGTCGCCGTCAATCCGCGAACCGGCAACGTCTACGTCTCTTGCACCCAGAATATGAACCGCGATGGTGGCGTCGTGATGGTCAACGGCCGTGAGCTCGACACGCGCACGGACCGCGCGAGCCCACGCGCACCGAACCCGGCCGGTCATATCCTCGAGCTCGTCGAGCAGAATGCCGACGCGGGGGCGACGACGTTCCGCTGGGAGATATTCTTGTTGGCCGGCGCGCCGAGCGGCGCGCGGCTCGTCGCGGCGTTACCGGCCGAGCATTCGGAGTCGCTCGCCGCTGAGCTTACGTTTTTTGGCGGCGCGGGCGAGACCGACGAGCTCAGTGCCTTCGCCAACCCCGACAACCTCGGTTTCGACGCCGACGGCAATCTGTGGATCGTGACCGACGGCAACCAGCCGGGCGGCGATAACAACGGTTGTTTCGTCTGTCCGACCGAAGGATCGGAACGAGGCAAGGTCCGCCAGTTCATGAGCGGCCCGGTCGGAGCCGAAGTGTGCGGCTGCAAGTTCGCGTCCGACGGCGGGGCGTTGTTCTTGAGCCTGCAGCACCCGGGCGCGGCGGGTTCGGCCACGCGGCCGCAAAGCACCTGGCCCGACGGCGGCGACGCGGCGCCACGCCCGAGCGTCGTGACGATCGAACCCACCGAGCGGGGCCGCCGGTTCGGCTCTTGAGGAGCCGCTTCAGTCGTCGCGCAGCAGCACGTGGCTCACGACCGTGGCGCCCGTGCCGCCGATGTTCTGCACGAGCGCGACGCCCGCGCCGTCGACTTGATTCGCTCCCGCACGTCCAGCGAGCTGCAAGTAGGCTTCGACGGTTTGATAGCAACCGCTGGCTCCGACGGGATGCCCGCGAGCCTTGAGGCCGCCGAATGTCGCGAGCGGTAAGTCGCCCGCGAGGCCGATGCGGTCCGCGTCGGCGAAGTCGAGCCCGGCGCCGGGTCTCGCGAAACCCGCGGCTTCGAGCGTCAGCGTCGTCATGATCGTGTACGCGTCGTGAAGCTCGAAAAGGTCGATGTCGGCATGGTCGACTCCGGCCTGTCGCATGGCCTGGCGCGTCG
>DATFFV010000336.1:0-4615 GCA_035249885.1 Gammaproteobacteria bacterium
CGCGCCGGGCGGGCTGAATGCCGTGCCCAACTCAAGGGCTTCGGCGCCCGTTCTGTGACCCCGCTGCTTGGGCCCCGGCGGTACTTGTGGCAGCATCCCCGCAGTGACCGAACGCGCCAGAAAACTGCTGATCGTCGAGGACGATCCCGGCATCCAGAGCCAGCTGCGCTGGTGCTTCGAGGACTACGAAGTCATTTCCGCGACGGATCGTGAAACGGCGATCGCCGAGCTGCGGCGCCACGAGCCGGCCGTCGTGCTCCAAGACTTGGGTCTCCCGCCCGACGACAGCGGCGTCAGCGAAGGCTTCGCCACGTTGCGCGAGATACTGAAGCTCGCGCCGTTCACGAAGGTCGTCGTCGTCACGGGTCACGGCGACCAGAGCAACGCCGTGAAGGCCGTCGGCCTCGGTGCCTACGATTTCTATCAGAAACCCGTCGACGTCGACACGCTGCAGCTCATCGTCCAGCGCGCTTATCAGATCCACACGCTCGAGGCCGAGAACCGCCAGCTCGCGGAAGCGCTGGGCACGTCGCCACTCGACGGCGTGATCGCGGCGAGCGATTCCATGCTCAAAGTCTGCCGCACGATCGAGAAGGTGGCGCCGACCAACGCCACGACGTTGCTCCAGGGCGAGAGCGGCACGGGCAAGGAAGTGCTTGCGCGCGCCGTGCATTCTTTGAGCACGCGCCGCCGTGAGGCGTTCGTCGCGATCAATTGCGCGGCGATCCCCGAGACGCTGCTCGAGTCGGAGCTTTTTGGCTTCGAGAAGGGCGCTTTCACGGGCGCCGTGAAACAGACGCCGGGCAAGATCGAGTCAGCGAGCGGCGGCACCTTGTTTCTCGACGAGATCGGCGACATGCCACAGTCGCTGCAAGCCAAGCTGTTGCGATTCCTCCAAGAGCGCACGATCGAGCGAATCGGTGGCCGTGCCGAGATTCCCGTCGACGTGCGCGTCGTCTGCGCCACCAACAAGAATCTGCGTCAGGCGATGGCGAGCGGCGCGTTCCGCGAAGACCTCTATTATCGAATCAGCGAGATCACGATCGACATTCCCCCGTTGCGCGAGCGCGAGGGCGGCCGTCTGCTGCTCGCACAATATCTGCTCAACAAATTCGCGAAGCAGCAGGGCCGTTCGATCAAGGGCTTTACGGAGGACGCGCACGACGCCATCGAGGCCCATGCGTGGCCCGGCAACGTCCGCGAGATGGAGAACAAGATCAAGGCCGCCGTGATCATGGCCGAAGGCAAGTTCGTGACGGCCGTGGATCTCGGCCTGACCGTGGCCGAGAACCCGCCGAGCCTGAACTTGCGCGTCGTGCGGCAGAACGCCGAGACGCATGCGATTCGGCAAGCGCTCGTGCGTGCCAGCGGCAACATCTCGCGCACCGCCGAGCTGCTCGGCGTGACGCGCCCGACGCTCTACGACCTCATGGCCAAGTACGGCATCCGCGCCGACGACGCCGAAGTCCCCACCCCCGAACCCGCCGCCGACGCCCGCAAGTAGCGCGTTAGCGTTTCGCGCATCGCAGGCGAGCCGCGAGCCCGGCTTGCGCGCGCCGCGGAGTTCAAAGCGAGCCGTGAGACTGAAGTAAGAGGTGCCGGGTTTACGGTTTCGGTTCAACCTGGTTCAACCGAAACCGTAAACCCGGCACCTCTTCTAGCGGCTTTCTTTGAATTGCTCGGCGTTGAGCTGGTGGCGGCCGAGCAGCTTGTAGAAGTCGGTGCGATTGCGCTTCGCGAGCCGCGCCGCCTGGCTTACGTTGCCGCCCGTGATTTGCAGGAGCTGCGATAGATAGTTGCGCGTGAACTCGTCGCGCGCTTCCGAGAACGACGGCAACGCGTTCGCCTGCTCGCCGAGCGCGCTGCGCACCTGCTCGGCCGAGATCACGCGCGTCGGCGAGAGCGCCACGTTCTGGCGCACCACGTTGTATAGCTGACGAACGTTGCCGGGCCAATGGCTCGCGACGAGCAGCTCGACGGCTTCCGGTGCGTAGACCTTGCGCTCCTGGCTGCCCTCGGCCGAGACCTGCCGCAGGAAATGCTCGACGAGCAGCGGAATGTCCTCGCGCCGCTCGCGCAACGCCGGCAGATGGATGTTGACGACGTTGAGCCGGTAGTAGAGGTCCTCGCGGAACGTGCCTTTGACCATGAGGTCCTTCAAGTCTTGGTGCGTCGCCGAGATCACGCGCGTGTCGACCTTGATCGCCTCCGTGCTGCCGACCGGGCGCACCTGCTCCTCTTGAAGTACGCGCAAGAGTTTGACCTGGAGCCGCATCGGCATGTCGCCGATCTCGTCGAGCAGCAGCGTGCCGCCGTGCGCGGCCTGGAACAGCCCTTTGTGCGTGCGGTGGGCGCCCGTGAACGCGCCCTTCTCGTGGCCGAAGAGCTCGCTTTCCAGCAGGTTCTCGGCCATGGCGCTGCAGTTGATCGCGACGAAGGGCTGATCCTTGCGAGCGCTCGCGCGGTGAACGGCGCGCGCCAGGAGCTCCTTGCCCGTGCCCGATTCGCCCGTGATGAGCACGCGCGTCTCCGTGTTGGCCACCATGCGCGCTTGCTGCAGGCAGGCCTCCATGGCCGGGCTGCGCGTCACGATCTCGGCGCTCCACTCGTCGGTGCTCTTCGGCGAGCCCGAGACCTTCATCGCGCGCTCGACGTACTCGAGCAACTGTTGCTTGTCGACGGGCTTCGTCAGGAAGCCGAACGCGCCGCTCTGAGTGGCTTCGACGGCGTCGGGAATGGTGCCGTGCGCCGTGAGCAGCAGGACGCAGAGGCCGGGGCGCTGGCGCTGGATCTCTTTGAGCAGTGCGATGCCGTCCATGCTCTCCATGCGCAAGTCGGTGATCACGAGATCGGGTCGAAACCGCGTGAGCGAGGCCAGCGCCTCGGCGGCGCTCTCGACGGCCTCGACGTCGTAATGCTCGGCGCGCAAGCGGATGCTCAAAAGCCGCAGCAGTCCGGGGTCGTCGTCGACGAGCAAGATGCGGCCGCGCGGGGGCGCCGCGCCCGACGCCCTATTGTGAGTTTGGACCATTTTCTCGTTCCCTAATCGATCGCTCGATATTCGTGATCGCGTCGAGCTTAGCGCGGGCCTCGTCGAGAGCTGCTCGAAGCTGACGGTTCTCCTCGAGGGCGGCTTGCAACTGCTGCGCGTTGCGGTCGTTGCGCTGTGCCGCCGCCGCCGTCGCGGCGCGCTGCAGGCGCTCGGCCTCGGCGTCGAGGATGAGCCGTTGCTCGACGTCCTTCAAGTGAATGAGCGCGAGCGTGTGCTCTTCGGGCAGCAGCGCGCTGCCGCTCGCGAGCAGCTCGTTCAACAGGCGCTGCGCCTCGACGGGGTCGTTGGCGGCATGCGTCGGCGTCGCCAGCGCGAGCGCGAGGCGCAGCCGGTTGGTCGTCGTCGGCGCCGAATCGGCGGCCGCCGCGACGCTGCGGAACACGTCGGCTTGCACGACGGCGTCGCCCTCGAGCAGGTCGCGCAACGCGTCGAGATAGATGGCGAGCGCTTCCGCGCTGCGCGCGGTCGGCGCCGCGGTCGCCCCGTTACCGCCCGCAGGACGGAAGGCGGCATCGCGGCCGCCCAATGCGCAGCCCGCGACGGTTACCGAGAGCAGCAATAAAGCCGCTCTAACCATTGGCCACCGCCCGCAAGCGCTTGTCGGCGGCGCGACGCAGCGGCAGCCGCACGCGGAAATGCGCGCCGGGCTTGCCGTCGCGCAAGAGCTCCACGGAGCCGCCGTGCGCCTGGACGCACTCGGCGACGACGGACAGCCCGATACCCGTGCCGCCCACGGGGCCGCCTTGCGGCCGCCGGCCCTGATAGAACGCCTCGAAGATGCGCTCTGCGTCGTCGGGGTGAACGCCCGGACCGTCGTCGCTCACGTCCATGACGAGATCGCTGTCGTGCATGCCTGCGCCGATGCTGATCGTGCCGCCGCTCGGCGTGAACTTGGTCGCGTTCGACAGCAAGTTCTCGAGCACGAGCTTGAGCTTGCCTTCGTCGGCGACGATATTGATCGCGCTCACGGTCAGTTTGAGCTTGATCTTCTTGTTCGAGAGCGCGAGCCGGTGTTGCGCGAGCACGCCGAACACCATCGGCTTGAGCTGGAACTCGGTGAGATCGAGCGCGGCCGTATGCGTCTGCCAGGCACTGAACGTCAACAAGTTCTCGATGAGCTTTTGCAGCTTGACACTGTTGTCGCGCAGGATGCCCGTCACTTCCTGCTGCTGAATGTCGAGCTGGCCAACCGAGCCGTCGAGCAAGAGCTCGGTGCCTTCGCGAATGTTGGCGAGCGGCGTTTTGAGCTCGTGCGACATGTGGCGCAGGAATTTGTTCTTCTCGTCCGTGGATTCTTTGAGGCGATGCCGCAGCCACTCGAGCTGGCGTCCCAGCGTTTCGATGTCGTTCGGGCCGCTGACCGTGATGGGGCGGCTGAAGTCGCCTTCGCCGAGCTCGCGGATCGCGCGGTCGATCTGGCGCATCGGCCGGCCGACGAGCAACAGGAACAGGCCGACGAGCACGAGCGTGCCCGGGATCAGCCCCGCCGTGAGCCAGGCGAGCTCTTGCTGCGCGGAGCGCGTGCTCTCCTGAAGTGTTTGGAGCCGCGCGGCGATGGCTTCG
>DATFFV010000337.1:0-4061 GCA_035249885.1 Gammaproteobacteria bacterium
GGCTCGGTGGCGGCCGGCAGCCGTTCTGCACGGCCGACGGCCGCGTCTGGCTCGTGTTCAACGGCGAGATCTACAACTTTCGCGAGATTCGCGCGGAGCTCAAGAGCTCCGGCCACGCGCTCGAGACCGAGTCCGACACCGAGGTGTTGTTGCACGCCTACCTCGCGTGGGGCGAGCGCTGCCTCGAGCGCTTGAACGGCATGTTCGCTTTCGTGGTCTACGACGGCCGCACGGGCACGGTGTTCGCGGCGCGCGACCGGTTCGGCGAGAAGCCGCTGTACGTGCTCGAGTCAGGCGGGACGCTGTATCTCGCGTCGGAGCTCAAAGCGCTCGTCGAGGGCGGCCTCGTGGCCAAACGGCTCGACCCCGTGGCCGTCTACAACTATTTTGCGACGTCCTACATCATCGGGCCGCGCACGATTTTTCGCGGCGTCAGCAGGCTGCCGGCCGGCCACTGGCTCAAGGCCAACGGCACGCGCGTCGAGCAGGGCTCGTACTGGCAACCGCCGGCACCGACCAATGACAGAACCGACGAAGAGGGGGTCGTGCGCGACGCGCTCGATCTGCTCCGCGATTCGATCCGTCTGCGGCTCGTGGCCGACGTCCCGGTGGGCATGTTCCTCTCGGGCGGCGTCGATTCCTCCGCGATCGTCGCGCTCGCGACCGAAGTCAGCGGTCAGCGCCTCGACACCTTTTCCCTGGGCTTCGCGGAGTCCTCATACGACGAGCGCGAGCACGCGCGGTTCGTCGCCAAGAAATTCGGGACTCGCCATCATGAGCTCCTGCTCGAGCCCGCGAGTGTCGACATCGTCGAGCGCATTGCCTGGCACACGGACGAGCCGTTCGCCGACTCGGCCGCGCTGCCTACGTGGCACCTCGCGGAGCTCGCGCGCCAGCATGTCAAAGTGGCGTTGTCGGGCGACGGCGGCGACGAGATTTTCGCGGGCTACGACTCGTATCGCGGCCACGTCTTGAGCGAGCGCCTCAAGCTGGTGCCGGCGCCGCTGCGCGGCGGCGCGGCCGCGGCGTTGCGCGCGCTACCTTGGCGCGATGCGCGGACGCGTGTACGGCGCTTGCGTCTCGCGCGCAACATCGACGACGCGGCTTTAAGCGCCGGGGAGCGCTTCGTCGCCAAGCAACAGAGTGTATTCCGGCGCCACGAGCTCGCCGCGTTCTCGCCGCGACTGGCCACGTACGCCACGGCCGCGAACGATCGCGCCATGTTCGCGCCGCTGTTCGACAGCCGCTACTCTGCGCTCGCGGGCATGACCGTTTGGCAACAGTCCGTGAGCCTCGTCGACGACATGCTCGTCAAGGCGGATCGCATGAGCATGGCGCACGGTCTCGAGGTCCGCGCACCGTTCCTCGACCATCGCCTGGCCGAGCTCATGAACCGAGTGGCGTTCGAGACCAAGCTGCCGAACGGCCGCCAGAAATACATCCTGCGGACGGCCATGGCGCGGTACTTTCCGGCCGAGTTCCTCTGGCGCCGCAAACAGGGCTTCGTAACTCCGTTGAGCCACTGGTTCAGGGGCGACCTCGCGACGTACGTCGCGCAGACGCTGCTCGCTTCGGGCGCCGTCGTGCGTCAGCTGTTCGGGGTGGGGACCTTGCAGCGCATCGTCGCCGAGCACCGGCAACTCGAGTGCGATCGCAGCACGGCGCTGTGGGCGCTGCTCATGTTCGAGACCTGGTGCCGCCGCTACCGAATCGGCCCGGAGGCGTTCGCGATCTGAGTATCGGGGTTTTGTGCGAGGACGGAAGCGAGGTGCGCGCGCCAGCGTGCCGCGATCGCGTCCGTGCCGCTGGTCTCGACGGCGAAGCGGGCCGCACGCCGCGAGCAGTCGCCCCACGTGCCCGCATCGGCCAACAGGCGCGCCGCGGCACGCGCGTAGCCGGCGATGTCGTCGGGCGCCACGAGATAGCCGGTGCGTCCAGACTCGAGGCGGTCGCCCAGATCGCCGACGTTCGCAACCACGGGCACGGCACCGGCTGCCATCGCCTCGAGCATCGCAATCGACACGCCCTCCCATCGCGACGTGAGCATGAAGACTTTGGTCCTTGCGAGCAGCGCCTCGATGTCGGCTCGTTGGCCGAGGAATTCTACGTTGGCCTCTAGCCCCAGGCGCCTGACTTGGTCGCTTAGCTCGCCGCGGAGCGGACCGTCGCCGATTAGGACGGCGCGCAGCCCCGGCCGCTCGCCGGCGATAGCGGCGATGGCTGAGACGAAGCGATCGGGGCGTTTGTACTCCGTGAGGCGGCCGACGAAGGCGATGTCGATCGGCCGTAGCGCGAAGACGAACGAGTCACGAAGCGGTGTCACGCTCCCGGTGATGACTTCCAGATGCCTCGTGTAGCCGAGCTTGCGCACATACGCGGCGGCGCCGCTGCCCCGCACCACGACCGAGTCGAACTCCCGAATGACGGCGGCCGCGCGCCGTTCCACGAGAGCCGAGGGCTGGTCGAGCGCTCGCAGCAGCCGATTCTCCGCGTGCCAGCCGCCGCCTTCGACCTCGAGCTGGCCCGCCGTCATCTGGTAGCACGACGGCCGCACGAACACGCGCCCGAGGATCAACGCCATGAGCGCGCACGGGAAGATGTGATAGCCCATGAACAGGTCCGGGCGGCGGCGCACGGCGAGCACGAACGACCAGGCCAGCTTCGCTGCGGCGCGTGTCAGCACCCTCTGCAGCCAACGCGGGGGGCACTCGAAGAAAACGTTGTCGAGCGGTTCCACCGGCTCGTCGCAGACGACGAGCACGTCGCCCACGCCACTGCGTGCGAGCGGCACGACATGCGAGCGCACCCAGTTGGGATTATGAAACGTGCCCAGCACCAAGATGCAGCCCGACCGCACCGCGGGTGTCGCGCTGCGGGGGCGGCAACGCGCGAGCCACGCCGCCCCCGTATAGAGCGTCGCGAGCAAACCCGTGACGATCAGGCGGCGCAGCGAGAGACCGTTTGGGCGTCCTTCAGCCATCGAGAAACCGCAAGTACCATTCGCCTTCGAGGCGGCTCAAGAAAGTGTCGCCGCGCTGCAGAGCCTCGAGCACATCCGCGTGGCGCGAGTGCACGAGCACGCTCGTGCCTTCGCGCCGAAACCAGCAATGATTGGCCGACAGCTCATCGAGGTAACGCGGGTCGACGCGCCCCCGTAGTGCCGCGACGCCTTGATGCCACGCGTCGGCAAGCAGCCTCTTCAAGACCGCATCGAACGCGCCGTTGCGAGCGGCTATTTGCACGACCTCGCTCGTGCCGCCGCGCCGCGCATAGTACAGATACCAGCCGAGCAGCTCGCGACCGCGATGCACGCTGCGCGCACGCCACTGGCCGAGCTTCTTGCGCGCGGCTTCGTCGAGCACCCACCTGAGCGACGCGTGGTCGTAGACGGGTTCGAGCGCGCGGCCGCCGATGACCTCGCCGAGGTATGCGAACATCGTTGCCGCGTCGAGCGTTCGTTCCACGAGCTCGTCGCTTTCGCGCCAGCGGCGGTTCCAGCGCAGCGTGCCCGCGGCCGCGTCCAGGGGCGCGCAGAACGGCCGGGCCGCTCGCGAGAGCAACGACGGCAGGACAGCGTGCTCTTCGAGCAACGCGAGCGCGTACCGGGCCGGCCGCAGCAGCCGCGTCCACGCGAGATTGAGCAACACCGGCGCAGCGCCATTGACCGCGAGCCACATCTGCCGTGAGCGCGGGTCCGCGCCATCGGCGAACGTGAGGTCTTGCGGACCGCCGAGGCAGGCTTGCAGGAGTTGCAGCGCGGCGAGCGCATAGCGCGGCTCGGGCTCGACTGCGATCTGGCAACCGACGGCCGCCACGAGCGCGCGGCCACGCAGCGACATCGGGCGCGGCATGAGCAGATAGAAGCCCACGATTCGCCCTTCGTCCTCGACGGCCCACGAGGGCGCGTGCAAATTTCGCCACGGGTGGCGGAACAACGCGAAACGAAAATACTGCTCGCATTCGCCGCGCGTGCACCAGCCGTGGTCGGGCCGTACGCGCGCGAACAGTGCGGCCACGCCCGGCACGTCGTCCTCGACGATGGCGCGGACCTTCATCGCCTT
>DATFFV010000338.1:0-4407 GCA_035249885.1 Gammaproteobacteria bacterium
GGGGTTCAGGAGATACGTGCCGGTCGGCCAATCGCCGTGCTCGTCGGAGAACACGCCCTCGAGCACGAGGATCTCCTCGCCGTCGGGGTGGGCGTGAGAGTGGAACGTCGAGCCGGGCTCGTAACGCACGACCGACGTCACCTGCCCCGCCTCGGCGGGACCGACGAGATGCACGCGCTTGCGCCACACAGTGCCGCTAGGGCTCGGCGTCCACGGCATCGCGGCCGTGTCGACGGCGACGCGCACGGCGAGATCGCCGTTGATGACATGCGGCTGGCTCATGCAACCAGCCTAGCCCGCATTTCTCACCGTGCGCAAAGGCCCGCGGCGACTATTCCCCCGCGCCGACGGGCTTGAAGTCCGCGACGAACCGATTGACGGGCGCGACCTGGGGCTCGATGCGCGAGTACTCGCCGAGCCACTGGAACGTGACCTGGGCGTTGTTGACGGTCAGGACGCGGCATTGCCGCCCGGGATACAGGTGGCATTCATAGACGTCGCTCGGTTGCGGGTACTTCGCCATCGGTGCCGGATCCGGAAGGATGCCAGAAGTATCGGCCGCGGGGTCGCCGGCTTTACTGACGCAGCGCACGAAATTGCGCTCGCGTTGACACTCTCGGCGCGTGCGCCTACGTTCTTGTACTCGACAAGGGGGGGTCTCAGCCATGTACACGCACGCCAAGCTACTGTTCGTCGCGGCCGCGCTGACGGTCGCAGCGCTACCGGCGCCGGCGCATCACAGCAACTCGGCCTACAAGGTCAACGAGATCATCACGCTCGAGGGCACCGTCAAGGAGTGGCGGTGGATGAACCCGCACACCTGGCTCTACCTGACGGTGAAGGGCGCAGATGGCAAGGAACAGGAGTGGGCCGTGGAAGGCAGGCCGCCCGGCATCCTGGGCCGCGCTGGTTGGAGCAGCACCATACTCAAGTCCGGCGAGACCGTGACGGTCCACGCGAGCCCGGCAAAGAACGGCGATCCCGAGGGCATCATCGCGCGCGTGACGAAGGCCGACGGCACGGTGCTCGGCAACGCGCCGAACTACAATCGCACCGCGACGGCCGATGCGGCGCCCACGGTCGCGACTCGAGCGGCCGCCGGCGCGCGGCCGAGCTTCGCAGGCGTCTACTATCCCGCCCAAGCGGGAGGCGGCGCTGCGCCACCCCCGGCGCGTCGTCCCGGCGAGCCGCTGCCGCCACCGACACGCTCATCGCCGACGTCCGACGGCTCGCAAGGCCGCGGTCCCGACGCGCCGAAGCTCACGCCCGAGTACCTCGCGAAGTGGAACGTCATCGCCGCGTCGCGCACGAGCGGCTCGTACGACTACGACAACATCCACAACTGCCTGCCGCCCGGCATGCCCGCGATGATGAGCATGGGCTATGGCATGGAGATCATGCAGGACGAGCAGAAGATCACGTTCTTCAGCGAGCACCAGGACGCGCTGCGGCGCGTCTATCTCGATGGCCGCAAGCCGTCGGCGACCGTGCTCGCCGATCCGACCTACGCGGGCTACTCGACGGGCCGTTGGGAGGGCGACACGCTCGTCGTCGACACCGTGGCGTTGTCGGACAAGTCGTTCATCGACGGCTCGTCACCGCACAGCAACAAGATGACGGTCCACGAGCGCATGCGCTTCGTCGAGCCGGGCGTGCTCGAGAATCAGATCACGGTCAACGATCCGGAGGCGCTCACGGAGCCGTGGCGGGTTACGCGGCGGTATCGCAAGGCTGCGTATCCGAACGACGAGCTGCGGGAGTTTGCGTGTGCGGAGGGGCTGCGTAACGAGCATCGGTGATCGAGCTACTCGGCCCTGAGCGTCTCGATGGGATCGATCATCGCTGCGCGCCGTGCCGGCAGGTAGCTCGCGAGCGCCGCGGCCGCGATCGTCACGCCCAGTGCCGCCGCATAGGCCGCAGGGTCCAGCGGGCCGATGCCGAACAACAGCGACGACATCAGTCGCCCCAACGCGATGGCGGCGACGAGGCCCACGACCGCACCGACTGCGCTCAGTGCGAGCCCGTGCAGCAGGAACACCTTCTTGAGCTGTCGTGGCTCGGCGCCGAGCGCGGACCGAATGCCGATTTCCCGAGTCTTCTGCGAGACCACGTAAGCGATGACGCCGTAGATTCCGACGATGCCGAGCAGCAATGCCGTGCCGCCGGCGATCGCGAGCATCACGAGCGTGAACGAGGTGCGCGCGAGCGAGCCCGCGTACAGGTCGCGCATCGTGCGCTCCTCCGCGACCGGGATACTCGCGCTCACCGAGCGCACCGCCTGCCGGATCTCCTGCACGAGGCTCGTGGTGCCTGCGCGCTCGCTGCGGATGGCGAACGTGACGACCGGCGTTCCAAGCGCGGGGTACTCGTCGATGTCCTCCATGAGCACCGGCCAGTACACCGTGCTCGGCGATTCCTCGTATAACCCGTTCTCGTGGATGCTCTGCGTTACGCCGATCACCTCGCGCCATGCACCTGGATCGGAAGTAAACCGGATACGCATGCCGAGCGCGGCCGCGGGGTCCGTCGAGAGCTGTCGAGCGAACTCCGCTGAAACCACGACCACGCGGCCGCCGCGTTCGATGTCGCCCCAAGTCATGTGGCGTCCTGCGATCAGCCGCGTGCCCATGGCTTCGAAGTAGCCGGGCGAGACGAACTTGTGCCGGGCCAGCGGCGGCCCGTCTCCGGCGGCCGGCGTTCGGCCTTCGACTGCAAAGCCGCCGCTGCTGAAGGTTCCCGCGTGCTCGATCGGAAGCCCGTCCACGAAACCGGCCGAGGCGACGCCCGGAAGCGCGGCGATCTTGTCGAGGATCTCGTGCTGCGTGCGCGTCCATTGCAACGAGTCCGCGGGGTCGACATTCGGCCACCCCGGCGCCCATATGGTCGCCGTTTGAATCGTCGCGGGGTCCGAGAAGCCGGGATCGATGTCGCGCAAGGCCTGAAACGAGCGAATCATGAGCCCCGCGCTCACGACCAACACGAGCGCGAGCGCCACCTGCACGACGACCAAAGCGCTGCGCGTGGCGTTTCGCTCGCGGCTCGCGCTCGCGCCGCGGCCTGCACCGATGACGTGCGCATCGATGTTCAGTGCGTGCTTGAGGGCCGTGATCGAGCCGAACACGAGCGTCGACGCGAGCGACACGGCCACGGCGAACGCGAGCACGGGCGGATGGACGGCAATCTCCTGAAGACGCGGCAGGTCGCTTGGGCCGATCGCGATGAGGCCTTGTAGACCCACGTAGGCGAGCAGCACGCCGAGAACTCCGCCCGCTGCACCTAACGCCAAGCTCTCGACGAGCAACTCTCTCGCGATTCGGTGAGGTCTAGCGCCTAGCGCCGCGCGCATGGCGAGCTCCGGCCGCCGCGCGTCCGCGCGCACGAGCATGAGATTCGCGATGTTGGCGCAGGCGATCAGCAGGACTGCACCGATCGCGCCCATGAGCACCCACAACGCGCTCGCGACGCTGCCGACCAGATCGTCCTGCAAAGGACGAACGGCCGCAGTGATGGGTCCCATGGCTTCGCGCGCGGCAGCAGGGGCCGGGGCGAGCCAAATCGGCAGCATGCGCTCGAGGTCGGTACGCGCCGCGGCCGAAGTCACACCCGGCTCGAGGCGCGCGAGCATTTGATAGCGGAACCAGCTGGGGTTAACGAGCTCGGGACGTTCGGCGAGGATCACGTCGGGCGGCGGCGTCATATCGAGGAAACTGAAGTTGCGCGGCATGACGCCGACGACCTCGGCCGGTTGCGAATCGATCGAGATCTCGCGCCCGACCGCCGCTTCGTCGGCGCCGAACCGGCGTTGCCAGAACGCATTGGAGAGAATGACGGGAGCAGGGCCCTCCTGTGCTCGTCCGTGCTCCTGCTCCGTGAACCAACGTCCGTACATTGGCGACACGCCGAGCGCTTGCAGCGTGCCGTGCGAGACGCGGAGCGCGCGCACGCGCGCAGGCGTACCGCGCTCGGTCAGGGTTGCGGAGTCCTCTCGCCAAATGCCGATGTCGGCGAAGGTCCGGTTCTCGTTTCGATAGGTGAGGTACAGCGTGGACGAGGCAGTCAGATCGCCGCGATTGTTGGCATGCCTGATCCGCACGAGCTCGTCCGAATCCGGATACGACAGCGGCTTGATCAGCACGGAGTAGACGACGCTGAAGATCGCGGTGGTCGCGCCGATGCCGAGCGCGAGCGTCAGGACGGCCGCGGCCGCGAAGGCGGGTTGCTTCCAGAACAGGCGGAGGCCGTAGCGTAGATCCAGAGACCAGTCCGAGAGCCACCATCGCAGCGCGGCCATCGTAATCAACGAGTTGAGCGCGCCGCCGTTGCTTGGCACGCCCGTTGCTCCAGCGAAGGTGCTCGCAACGCAGGGGGGGCCGTCGTATGAGCATCAGCGGTTTGGTCGATTCCGTC
>DATFFV010000339.1:0-2570 GCA_035249885.1 Gammaproteobacteria bacterium
GGCCTCGGGCAAGCTCTCGAGCGCCGCCCGCAACGATTCGCCAATCGGCTCGTGCGCGGCGCCTTCGTGGGCCACGTCATCGATCGTGGCGACGCCGACCATGCGCCAGATTCTAGCGCGGCGGCGGCGATTGCTCGCGAGATTGAGCGCCGTGCGAAACAGCAACGCCTTGAAACCCTCGGCGCGAATGTCTTCCTTGCGCCGCCAGCAGCGTAAGAAAGCCTCCTGGACGACGTCCTGGCTTTCGGCGGCGTCGAAGATCACGCGATACACGACGTTGTAGAGCGGTTTCTCCAAGCGCCGGTAGACGTCGACCCACTGCGCCTTGTCGACGCTCGTCATCTCGAGCGATTCCGACGACGGGCGAGGCTACTCGTTCTCGGGCCAGTGCACGATGTAGAAGAGAGTTCCGTCGACGCCGTTGCCTTGGTGCGTGCTTTCGCCGAGCACGACGAACTCGCCGCGTTCGAGCGAGGTTCGGACCTCGAGGTCGGCGACGTTTTCGGGTTGCTGGGCCCAGTTGACCGGCAGCGTCAGCTCCATGGTGATCTCCGCGTTGAGCCTGTCTCCTTGGACGTGGGCCACCTGCGTCACCCCAAGCGGCAGTCCCTCGACCCCGCCCGGCTGCCCGGATTCCGAGACGACAGCCGCTGTGCCCAACACCCGAAACGTGAGGTCGCCATGGAACCGCTCGAGCTCTGCGACTACCCCGTTGAGTGCACTCGGTATCGGTGCGGTGCTCCGCGTGTTGGTGTTGCCTGCGACGGTGACCGTCGTCTGGCCATTGGCCACCGTGTTGCTTGCGGCTCGCGTGCCGACCACGACCCAGTACCGCAGCGAGACGCGCGGCGTCGCGGCCGCGGGGCGCTCGCGGATTGCGCGCAGCAGTTGATCCACTTGCTCGAGCGTCTCGGGAGGGGCGTTCACGAGAATCTGCCCCGAAGGCAGAAGCTGAACGGTTCCATACGACCCGGTGTTCAAGTTCCCGGGGTAATGAGCCAGCAGATTCCTGAGCGCTTCGTAGATCTCGTTGCGGTACTGGAATTCGACGTCGTAGGTGCGAAGGTCCGCCCAGGCGCTCGTCGAGACCAGGCAGAGCAGGGCGGCAACTGACAATCGAAGGCGAGTCATGGGGGGCCTCCTCGTGGTTACTACCAAGATATACACCCGAGGTGGCGAGTTCCTTCCCTCGAACCCCGCGACCCCGTTGACAGGCAACCAAAAGGTTGCTCGTGGCGCGCCGCTGTGCCAATCTAAAGGCAACCAGGAGGTTGCTCGCGATTTCGCGAGCGCGCCGAAGACGCGCGTCGAGCTCAAGCTCGAGGCGACGAAGAACGGCACGAAGCTCACGATCACGGAATCCGGGTTCAACGGCATACCCGACGACAAGCGCCGCGTTGACGCGTTGCGCTCGAACACGCAAGGATGGGACATCCAAGCCAAAAACATCGCCACGTATGTCGAGTCCTAGTGTCGTCCGCGTGCCCAAGAATCCGGCCCCCGTTTTTGCGGCGCTCGGCGATACGACGCGGCTGAAGCTCGTCGGCCGCCTCGTCGACGGGCAGCCGCGGTCGATCGCGCAGCTCGCCGACGGCTTGGACCTCACGCGGCAGGGCGTCACGAAACACCTGCGCGTGCTGCAGCGCGCCGGCATTGTGCGCGCCAGGAGCGTAGGCCGGGAAAGCCAGTTCACCTACGTTCCGGAGCCCGTCGAGCGTGTACGCTCGTATCTCGAGACCGTGTCGGCGCAGTGGGACGACGCGTTGGCGCGGCTCAAAGCGTTCGTCGAGTCGTAGGAGCGCCCGCGATGTCCAAGCTACGCGTCAATAGCTTCAGCGTGTCGCTCGACGGGTACGGCGCCGGCCCGAACCAAAGCTTGCAGGAGCCTTTGGGCGTCGGCGGCGAGACGCTGCACCATTGGGTCGTCGGTACGCGCACGTTTAGGCAGATCTTCGGCAACGAGGGAGGCTCGACGGGCGTCGACGACGAGTTCGCGCAGCGCGGCTTCGCGAACGTCGGCGCGTGGATCCTCGGGCGCAACATGTTCGGCCCCGTGCGCGGCGCGTGGCCCGACGAGAGCTGGCGCGGCTGGTGGGGTGACAATCCGCCGTATCACTGCGACGTATTCGTGCTGACGCGCCACGCGCGCAAGTCGCTCACGATGCAGGGCGGCACGACGTTCCATTTCGTGACGGGTGGCATCGCAGAGGCGCTCGAGCGTGCTCATAAGTCATCCGGCGGAAAGGACGTGCGCCTCGGCGGCGGTGTTGCGACGATTCAGCAATACCTGCGCGCACGTTTGGTCGATGAGCTGCATCTCGCATTCGCCCCCGTGCTGCTCGGCTCCGGGGAGGCGTTGTTCAAAGACATCGACTTGCCCACGCTCGGCTACGACGTCACGGAGCACGTGACGACACCGGCTGCGACGCACATCGTCCTGACGAAGCGCGCGACGCGCTAGCTTCTCCGGCCTAGTCGGGCAGCGCGAACACCCACAGCGTCGCGCCGCGATTCGGTGGGCTGCGGAATTCCGGCACGAGTGGGGCGAAGCTGCGCGCGTGGAAGCCGCC
>DATFFV010000340.1:0-3458 GCA_035249885.1 Gammaproteobacteria bacterium
GACCCCGAGCCTTGACGTGCGACGATGCTGCGCTCGCGCGGCGAGAGGTCGAGCTTGAGCGCCGCCTCGGCGGCGCGCACGAGCGCCGCGTACCCCGAGGCCGACGACGCGAGACCCGCACCCGTGGGAAAGTTGTTGCGCGTCGTGACGCGCGCGCGAGTCGTCACGCGCGCCTTGCCGCGCAGGAGATCGAGGCACGCGGAGATCTTCGCGACGTCCTCGTCGCGGCGTTTGCCGTCGAGCCAGAGCTCGTCCTCTGCGAGCGTCTTGTCGAGCTCGACCTGCGTGTCGGTGTAAAGCGCGTCGAGCGTGATCGAGATCGAGCCGACCGCAGGCACGTTCAAGCGCGCATCGGCCTTGCCCCAGTATTTGATGAGCGCGAAGTTCGCGCCTGCACGAGCGCGGCCCGCGGCGCTCCGTTCGTCAGAAGTAGCCATGCTGTTTGAACCAATCGACGGCGGCAACGATCGCGAGCCGCGGATCGCGCCACTTGTACGTAAGCTCACGCTCGGCCTTGCGACTAGAAAAATACATGTGCTTGGTCGACATCCGCACGCCGTCGAGCGTCACGCGCGGCTCGCGCTTGGTGACGAGCGCCAAGGCCTCGGCTGCCACGGCGAGCGGATACACCGACCAGTGCGGCAAGCGAATCGTACTCGCTCGGCGTCCGACGTGCTGCGCGACGTGCATGAGTATGCGTTCGAGCGTGAAATCCTCGCCGCCCAATATGTAGCGCTCGCCGGGCTTGCCGCGCTCGAGCGCGAGCAAGTGCCCCTGCGCCACGTCGTCGACGTGGACGAGGTTCAAGCCCGTGTCGACGAACGCCGGCATGCGGCCCGCAGCGGCGTCGAGCAGGATCCTGCCCGTCGGCGTCGGCTTGATGTCGCCGGGCCCGATCGGCGTCGACGGGTTCACGGTGACCACGGGGAACGCAAGCTCCGCGGCGCGCGCCCGCACGGCCTGCTCCGCGAGGAACTTCGAGCGCTTGTAATGCCCCACCATGTCCCCGAGCGCCACGGGCGTCGTCTCGTCGGCCGGCGTGCGATCGGGGTTGATGCCGAGCACGGCCACGCTCGACGTGTAGACCATGCGCGGCACGCGTGCAGCCGCGGCAGCCTCGAGCACGTTGACGGAGCCGTCCACATTGGCCCGATACATCGGCTGCGGATCCGCGACCCAGAGCCGGTAGTCGGCGGCGACGTGGAAAACGGCCGAGCAACCCTTGACGGCAGTCGCGAGCGAGTCGCGATTTGAGAGATCGCCGACGGCGATCTCCACGTCGAGGCCGGCGAGGTTGCGCCGGTCGCTGCCGGCGCGCACGAACGCGCGCACGGGCGTGCCGGCCGCAACGAGTGCACGCACGACGGCCGCGCCGAGAAAGCCATTCGCTCCCGTGACGAGCGCGGGCCCTTCAAGGCGCGTCACGCGCGAGCCTCCTGCCGCCCGACGACGGCGAGCCAGGCGGGCAAGACGACGAGCGTCGCCGCCATGCTCGTGACGAGACCGAGCGCGAGCAAAATGCCCATGCTGGCCGTCCCGACGTGGGCCGAGAACGCGAGGTTGCCGAAGCTCGCGATCGTCGTGAGCCCGCTCGCGAGCACGGCGCGCATCGTGCTCGTACCGAACAGACGCGCCGGCGTCTCCGTGCGCATGCGGTGGACGACGTGAATGCCGTTGTCGACACCGATGCCTACGAGCAACGGCAACGCGATGATGTTGGCGTAGTTGAACGGCATACCGATGAGCACCGTGAGCCCCGCCGTGAGCGTCGAGGCGAGCGCGATCGGGACGAGCACGAGCAGCGTGTCCTTGGTATCGCGCAGAACGAGCCAGATGATCGCGGCCACCATGGCGAACGCGTAAAGCAGCGCGCGCGCGAAGGCGCCGACGACGGTCGCCGACGCTTCTTGATAGACGACGGGCAACCCGGTGGCCTTCGGCACGACGGCCTGCACCGCGTCGATGAAGCGGCGCGCCGCCGCGTTGTCGCTGACGTCCTCGACGGCCGCGATATCGAGAACCTCGCGGCCGTCGCCCGCGAGCCAGCGTTCTGCAAGCACCTCGGGCAGATCGGCACGCTCGACGGGCTGCGCGCGCAGCGCCGCGGCGAGTCGTGCAAGCTCGCCGGGTAATGCGGCGGTCAACGATTCGTCGAGCGCGCGCACGAGAACGTCGCGCTCCGCGCCGTTCGTGGTGTCGAGCCTGGCTTGGAGCCGCTGCGCGGCGAGCGCGAGCTCGCGGGCGGCCGGCACATCGCCCGCCGCGCCAACGAGGCCGTCGAGCGCAGCCGCGAGCGCGGTGGCGTCGGCGGGCGTGCGCTCGATTGCGGCGAAATCGGGACCGAGCAGCAAGTCGAGCTCCTCGAGCAGCGCAAGCTTCGCGTCCTGCTCGCGCGGCACGAGCGCGTCGGCCGTGACGACGCTGCGGACCTCGGGGAGCTGCGCGAGCTCCGCAGCCCAGGTCTCTGCCGTCGCTCTGTTCGGCGCGACAGCCGCGAGGTCGAGCAGCGGCGCTTCGCCGGCCGCCGCGAGCTCGAGCAGCGTGGTCACGGACTCGCTGCGCGGATCGCGCAGATGGATCGGGTTGCTGTCGAACGTGACGCGCGGCAACAACGCGAGCGCGCCGATCGTGAGCACGACCGTGACGCCGAGCACGAGCCGCGGCCGGGCACTCAAGGGTGCGAGTACGCGCGGATCGAGCCACGTGGCCGCGGCGCGCTGCGGCCGCTCGCCCCCAGCGGACGCGACGAGCGCGGGCAACAACGTGACACTCACGAGCAGACCGAAGAACACCCCCGTGCCGGCGATTAGCCCGAGCTCGGACACGCCGGAAAACGTCGTCGGGATGAAGGCATAGAAACCCGCGGCCGTCGTGACGGCGCAGAGCACGAGCGACGACCCGACGCCGCGCACGGTCTCGACGAGCGCTGCCGGCGTCGCGTGCCCCGCAGCGGCGAGCTCGCGGTAGCGCAGCAGCACGTGGATGACGTAGTCGCTTCCCAGGCCCACGTTGAGCACGACGAACGCGACCGAAAGCAGATTGAGCTGGCCGACGACGGCAGCGGCGAACGCGGCCGTGAGCGCGAGGCCGACGACGAGCGTCACGAGCGAGATCACGAGCAGCCGCCACGAGCGCAGCGCCGCGTAAAGCACGAGCGCCACCATGACGAGCGTCGCGAGGCCGGCCAAGCCCGCTCCGCGGCTTACGCTCAAAAATTCCTCGTGCTCCATTGCGACGCTGCCCGTGAGCCGTACGGTGACCGGCTCTACGGCCGTATCGTTGAGTCGATCGCCTATCTCGCGGATGCCCGCGATCGCGCCGGCCGCGGGCTGCATGCGCGCGAAATCGAGCGCCGGCCGGAGCACGATCGTGCGGCGCGTCGAAGGCTCTGCGCCGGCGGCGATGAGGCGATCCCAGGCGAGCGGCTGCGCGGCGCCATCGGCCGCGGCGGCGAGCGT
>DATFFV010000341.1:0-2262 GCA_035249885.1 Gammaproteobacteria bacterium
ATCGGTGACCGCGAGCCCAACGTAGCAACCCTGCCCAGACCACAACGTAAGCCGCGGCTCGGCCCCGCCGCCGGCCACGCGCGCGACGATCGCCGGCGGCTCGATGCGACACTCGAGCGTGGCAAGCCCGCCCGCCAAGCCTGAGCCCAGGGCCTTCAGATAGGCTTCTTTGAGCACCCAGAGCATGCGGAAGCGCGCATCGGGATCGGCTGCAATCCAGCGCGCCTCGGCCGGCGTGAAATAGCGCTCGGCGATGACGCCGAGGTCGGCGCGCGGGCGCCGCGTCTCGACGTCGACGCCGACCGCGCCGTGCTCCGCCACTGCGCAAATGGCGAGCTCGCCGCTGTGCGAGAGGCTGATCGCGGGACCGCCCACGCACTCGGGCTTGCCGTCGGGTAGCACGCGGATTCGGAACGACGCTGCCGCGCGCCCCGTCACGCGACCGAGCGCGTGACGCAGCAGCGTGCGGCCCAGCAGGTATTCGGTGCGACGCCGCGGCTGCATCGGAGCGTCGAGGCGCAGCCGGTCCTCGGCCGTGACGAGCGTGGCCGCGACCTCTTCGGTGAAGGCGCGCCCGTCGGCGTAGTAGATGTGAACCGCGTTGGCCGCGGCGGTCACGACACCCGGCGGAAGATCAGCGACGTGTTGATGCCGCCGAACGCGAAGTTGTTGCTCATGACGTATTCGGTCTGGATCGCGCGCGAGCTCGCGACGATGTAGTCGAGGCTCGCGCATCGCGGGTCCACGTTGTCGAGGTTGAGCGTCGGCGCGAAGTTCTCGCGGTTCATCATCTCGATCGCAAGCCAGGCCTCCTGCGCCCCGCAAGCTCCGAGCGTGTGGCCGAAATAGCTCTTCATGCAGCTGATGGGGATGCGCTCGCCGAGCACGGCGCGCGTCGCATGGCTCTCGGCGATGTCGCCGAGCTCCGTGGCCGTGCCGTGGCCGCTCACGTAACCGATTGCGGTGGCGGCTAGGCCCGAGTCGCGCAGCGCGCGGCGCATCGCCTCCTCCATCGTCTCCGAGGTCGGCTGCGTCACGTGACGCGCATCGCAATTCGTCCCGAAACCCACGATCTCGGCGAAGACCCGGGCGCCGCGCGCCTGCGCCGAGTCCCAGTCCTCGAGCACGAGCGTGGCCGAGCCTTCGCCGATCACGAGGCCGTCGCGATCGCGGTCCCACGGCCGCGGCGTCGTGCTCGGCGCATCGTTCTTGCAGCTCGTCGCGAACAAAGTGTCGAACACGGCCGCCTGCGTCGCCGAGAGCTCCTCGGCGCCGCCCGCGACCATGACGCGTTGCGCACCGTGCTTCACGGCCTCGTAGGCGTAGCCGATCGCCTGACTACCCGACGTGCACGCCGTGCTCGTGGAAATCAGGCGGCCACGGATGTTGAAGAACAGGCTCGTGTTGACGGCAGCCGTGTGGCTCATCATGCGGATGTAGCTCGTCGAGTTGATGAGCCGCGTGCTGCCTTCGTGGACCATCGAGGCGAAGTCGGCGATCGCGTCGGGACTGCCCGACGAGGAGCCGTAGGCGATGCCACATTCGCCGTTGCTGACGATCTCTGCATCGAGCAAGCCCGCCTCGGCGAGCGCGCGCTCCGTCGAGACGACGGCCAGCGACGCGACGCGCCCCATCGAGCGAAGCTTTTTACGCGGATAGTGCTCGGGCACGGCGAAGTCGGGGATCGGCGCGGCGAGATGCGTGTTCAAGCCCTCGTAGCGGGCCCACTCGTGCATCGTGCGGATACCACTGCGCCCGGCCCCCATGCCCGCGACGACCGAGTCGTAGTCGCTGCCGAGCGACGTGATTCCCGCCATGCCCGTCACGGCAACGCGCGCGCTCACGAAAGACCCCCGTCGATCGAGATGACCTGCCGCGTCACGTAGGCAGCGAGATCGGACATGAGATACGCGACGAGCGCAGCGACCTCTGCGGGGGTTCCCAAGCGGCGAACCGGAATCAGATCCAAAATGCGCTCCTTATCTGCCGCAGCGAGATCGACGTTGTCGATCAGGCCCGGCGCGACGCAATTCACGGTGATCTTGCGCTTGGCTAGCTCGAGCGCCAGCGCCTTCGTGGCGCCTATGATGCCAGCCTTCGCAGCGCTGTAGTTGACTTGACCCCGATTACCCAGCACGCCGGAGACGGAGGAGATAGTGACAATCCGCCCGCCGCGTCGCGCCTGAATCATCGGCATGACGCACGGTTGCAACACGTTGTAGAAAC
Organism: Gammaproteobacteria bacterium; assembly: GCA_035249885.1. Classification (GTDB taxonomy): domain Bacteria; phylum Pseudomonadota; class Gammaproteobacteria; order Steroidobacterales; family Rariloculaceae; genus FEN-1219. The sequence goes on from DATFFV010000341.1 coordinate 2,227, forward strand.
CGTCGAGGTCGGTACGAATCACGTCGTCCCAATCCT
>DATFFV010000342.1:0-2560 GCA_035249885.1 Gammaproteobacteria bacterium
TGTCGCTGGCGCGCAAGCTCGCGGTGAAGGAAACCGAGCTCGCGAGTCGCGCCGAGGCCGATCGCGAGCGCGACCGCCTGCCCACGGCGGCCGCCGAGCGGCTCGGCTCGACTTTCGACGCGCTCGCCGACCGGCAGTTTCACAGCCACTCGGAAACCTTCCTGCAGCTCGCGCGCGAAACACTGAACGTACAGTTGGAGCGCGCGAAGGGCGATCTCACGGCACGCGAGCAAGCCATCGACCACCTCGTAATGCCGATTCGTGAGGCGCTCGCGCGCGCCGAGCAGCAGCTCCAGGCGCTCGATCAATCGCGGCGCGAGACGCACGGCAGTATCACCGCGCAGCTCGAGGCGCTCGCCGCAAGCCAGCACGCGCTGAGCTCCGAGACGCGCAATCTCGTGAGCGCATTGCGGCGGCCCGAAGTGCGCGGTCAATGGGGCGAAATTACCCTGCGCCGCCTCGTCGAGCTGGCCGGCATGGTCGAGCATTGCGATTTCGTGACCCAGAGTCACCAGGCCACCGAGACCGGCGCCGTGCGGCCCGACATGATCATCCACTTGCCCGAGTCGCGCGACCTGGTCGTCGACGTCAAGACGCCGCTCGATGCGTATCTCGAGGCGACCGAAGCGCCGAACGACGCGCAGCGCAATGTCGCGCTCGAGCGTCACGCGACGATCGTCGCGGGGCGCGTGCGCGAGCTCGCGGGTAAAGCGTACTGGAGCCAGTTCGAGCGTAGCCCCGAGTTCGTGATCTTGTTCATCCCCGGCGACCAGTTCTTGAGCGCGGCGCTCGCGCAACGGCCCATGCTGCTCGACGACGCGCTGCGCCAGAACGTGATCCTCGCGACGCCGACGAGCCTCGTCGCCTTGCTCAAGGCCGTGGCTTACGGCTGGCAGCAGACGGCGCTCGCGCACAACGCCGCCGAGATCCGGGCCTCGGCCGGGCAGCTCTACGAGCGCATCACGACGTTCGTGAATCATCTCGGCAACGTCGGCAAGTCGCTCGGCGACAGCGTGCGGGCATTCAACAGCAGCATCGCCTCGCTCGAGCGCAGGGTGCTGCCGAGCGCGCGCCGGTTCACCGAGCTCGGCGTGCAGCCCGCCGAGCGCATCGGTTCGCCGAAGCCGCTCGAAGAGCTGCCGCGCGACGTCGCGACACTCATCGACGACGCCGGCGACAGCGACGGCGACGCCCCGACCGACACTCCGCACTGACGAGCCATGAGCACGAGCGCGGAAGCTGCAAGCGCCGCCTGGCGCACCTATAAACCCACGCCCGACGCGTTCGCCGGCCGCGTGATTCTCGTGACTGGCGCGACCGCGGGCATCGGCCGCGCCGTCGCGCGCGAGCTCGTGGTCGCCGGGGCGACCGTGATTCTCCACGGCCGCAACGAGAAGTTGCTCGAGGCGCTCTACCAGGAGCTCAAGGCGCTCGGCCCGGAGCCCGCCGTCGCGCAGCTCGACCTCGAGCGCGCGCAAGGCCCCGAGTACCAGGCGCTCACGACCGAGATCGAGTCGCGCTACGGCCGGCTCGACGGCCTGCTCCACAACGCCGGCATCTTGGGCGACCGGAGCCCGATCGAGCACTACGACATCGGCTTGTGGCAGCGCGTGCTGCTCGTGAATCTCACGGCGCCGTTCATCCTCACGCGTTGCTTGCTGCCGTTGCTGCGCCGATCGGCCGACGCGTCGCTCGTGTTCACGACCAGCGGCGTCGGACGCCGCGGCCGCGCCTACTGGGGCGCCTATGCCGCGGCGAAGGCCGGCACCGAAGGGCTCGCCGAAGTCTTGGCCGACGAGCTCGAGAACACCACGGTGCGCGTCAATCTCGTGAACCCGGGCGCGACGCGCACGAACATGCGCGCCCGTGCCTATCCGGCCGAGGACCGCACGAAGCTCGCGACGCCCGAGAGCATCGCGCCGACGTATCTCTATTTACTCGGTGCGGCAAGCCGCGGGATCCGCGGTCAGCGGTTCGAGGTGCAGGAGCGCAAGCCCTAACGCGAGCGCCGCGACGGCCGGGGATATGCGTAGTACCCGAAGCGCCGCCGCAGTGTCCATTTGAACCTTGTTCCGGGCCGAGAGAACCACGTCGTAGGCCGTTCGGATTGCCCGCAAAACCCTAAACGACCGGCTGCCAATGAGAATTAGTTGGGGTATATACTAATCGGCGACTGGTAACCGTTCATCGAGCCTGAGCGCTTTCTGCCCAGAATCCTGAAACGGTACGCCTTGGAAACACATTTCGGGAGGTCTCGTGGGCAGGAAACTTTACGTCGGCAACTTGCCGTTCTCTGCGACTGAAGAAGAAATCTCGGCCAAGTTCTCTGCGTGCGGCACCGTCGAATCGGCGAAGCTCATTACGGATCGCGATACGGGCCGCAGCAAAGGCTTCGGCTTCGTCGAGATGAGTAGTGACGCCGAAGCGCAAGCCGCGATCGACAAGCTCAATGGTCAGGACTACGGCGGCCGTCCGATGACGGTCAACGAAGCACGGCCGCAACAGAAGAAAGGGCCGCGTCCCGGTGGTGGCGGCGGCTACGGCGGCGGTGGCGGTTACG
>DATFFV010000343.1:0-6781 GCA_035249885.1 Gammaproteobacteria bacterium
GACATCCGGCAGGGTGCGCTCGGTGCCCGTGCCGACGAGCACGATCGCCGGCTCGAGCGCGAGCGCGGGCGCAAGATCGGCGACGCGCAGCGCGCTCGGCGCAACGCTCGTCCAGCCCTCGACGATGCGCTCGGCGCCGACGATGACGTTGCCCGCGATCCAGCGATCCGCGACGCGCACGCGGCCCGGTTCCCAGGCGCGAATGAAGTGGGGGGTAGCGCTGTCGCGAGTGAGCTGCATTAGACCCAAGTCCGGCTCTCGTCGCATGATACAGGACGCGTTGCACGCAGCCGGCGTCACGCGCGGCCGGTACCCGGCGCCCGTGGTAGTATCTGCGCCGCTCATTTGAGACACCTGCTTCGAGTCATGGAACCCAATCAGATCGCCCCCGCCATCGTCGCGCTCAAAGAGCGTTCCGCCGCGCTGCGGAGGTATCTTTGACTATGACGCGAAGCGCGAGCGGCTCGAGGAAGTCAACCGCGAGCTCGAGAATCCCGCTGTCTGGTCCGATCCGGAGCGCGCGCAGAACCTAGGGCGCGAGCGCGCAGAGCTCGACGCCGTCGTCGCTACTCTCAACCGCGTCGAGAAGTCTCTCGACGAAGCCGACGAGCTTCACGAGCTCGCGCGCGAAGAGCAGGACGAGAGCACGCTCGCCGACGTCGTGGGGCAAGTCCAAGGTGTGACCAAGGAGCTCGAGCTGCTCGAGTTCCGCCGCATGTTCGCGGGCAAGATGGACTCGCACAACGCGTTCCTCGACGTGCAGGCCGGCCAGGGCGGCACCGAGGCGCAGGACTGGGCCGCGATGCTGTTGCGCATGTACCTCAAGTGGGCCGAGCGGCACGGCTTCACCGTCGACGTGCTCGAGGAGTCGGCCGGCGAGGTCGCGGGCATCAAGAGCGCCACGATTCACGTGCGCGGCGAATACGCGTTCGGCTGGCTGCGCACGGAGACCGGTGTCCACCGGCTCGTGCGCAAGTCGCCGTTCGACTCGGGGCATCGTCGTCACACGTCGTTCGCGGCCGTGTTCGTCTCGCCCGAGATCGACGACGACATCGAGATCGAGCTCAATCCCGCCGATTTGCGCGTCGACGTGTTTCGCGCGAGCGGCGCGGGCGGGCAGCACGTCAACAAGACGGAGTCGGCCATCCGTATCACGCACGAACCGACGGGCATCGTCGTGCAGTGCCAGAACGAGCGCTCGCAGCACAAGAACAAGGCCACCGCCATGAACCAGATGCGCGCCAAGCTCTACGAGCTCGAGGAGCAGAAGCGCAAGGAGCAGGCGCAGCTCGTCGAGGACAACAAAGCCGATATCGGGTGGGGTAGCCAGATCCGTTCGTACGTGCTCGATCAGTCGCGCGTCAAAGATCTGCGCACCAACCACGAGAGCGGGCAACCGCAGCACGTGCTCGACGGCGATCTCGACGATTTCTTGCAAGAAAGCTTGAAGCAGGGCCTCTAATGAGCAACGACGACGAACCCGAGAACAGGCTCATCGCCGAGCGGCGGGCGAAGCTCCAGCGGTTGCGCGAAGCGGGCAACGCTTACCCCAACGATTTTCGGCGCGATGCGCTCGCCGACGAGCTGCAGAAGGCCTACGGCGCGCACAGCGCGGAATCGCTCGCCGCCGCGCCCGTCACCGTGCGCGTCGCCGGGCGGCTCATGGTCAAGCGCGTCATGGGCGGCACGACCTTCGCCAAGCTCCAGGACCGGTCGGGCCAGATCCAACTCATGGTCAGGCGCGACCACGTCTCGGAGCCTGTCTACGCCGCGTTCAAGAAGTGGGATTTAGGCGACATCGTCGCGGTCCGCGGCGAGCTCGTCAAGACGAAGACCGGCGAGTTGTCCGTCGACGCGGCCGAGATCAGGCTGCTCGCAAAGTCGCTGCGGCCGTTGCCGGAGAAGTGGCACGGCATCGCCGATGCCGAGACCAAGCTCCGGCAACGCTATCTCGATCTCATCATGAGCGAGGAGACGCGCGAGACGTTCCGGCGCCGCAGCGCACTGCTGCGTTTCGTTCGCGGTTACCTCGACGCGCTCGATTTCACCGAGGTCGAGACGCCGATGATGCAGCCGATTCCCGGCGGCGCGACTGCGCGCCCGTTCGTCACGCATCACAATGCGCTCGACGCGACGCTGTACCTGCGCATCGCGCCCGAGCTCTACTTGAAGCGCCTGCTCGTCGGCGGCTTCGAGCGCGTCTACGAGCTCGGGCGCGTGTTCCGCAACGAAGGGTTGTCGACGCGCCATAACCCTGAGTTCACGATGCTCGAGCTCTATCAGGCGTACGCGACCTATCGCGACGTCATGGCGCTCACGGAGAACCTCGTGCGCGGGGCCGCGCAGGCGCTCACGGACGGCACGACGGTCGAGTACCAAGGCGCGCGCTTCGATCTTGCGCCGAAGTTCGCGGAGATCACCGTCGAGGCCGCGCTCGAGCGCGCAAACCCCGAGCTCGCCGGGCGCGTTCGCGACCGCGCGGCGCTCGCGACGGTGTGCTTCGCTCACGGCATCGACGTGCGGCCCGAGTCTAAGGCCGGCAGGCTCCAGTACGAGCTCTTCGAAAGGACCGTCGAGGCGACGCTCGTCGGTCCGGTGTTCGTCACGCAGTATCCCGCCGAAGTATCGCCGCTCGCGCGCTGTAACGACGGGGATCCGTTCGTGACGGATCGGTTCGAGCTCTTCATCGGCGGCCGCGAGCTCGCCAACGGCTTCTCGGAGCTCAACGACCCCGAGGAGCAGGCGGCTCGTTTTCGCGCGCAGCTCGAGGCAAAGGCGGCCGGCGACGAGGAGGCGATGTCCTTCGACGCCGACTACATCCGCGCGCTCGAGCACGGCATGCCGCCCGCGGGGGGGTTGGGCGTCGGTATCGACCGGCTCGCGATGCTGCTCACGGACTCGCCGTCCATCCGGGACGTGCTGCTGTTCCCGCAGCTCAAGCCCGAGAGCTAGTCCGTCGGTAGATCGAACGGCAGCTCGAGCTCGCGCAGGGCAGCGCCGTCGCAGGTCAACGGCGCACCCACGGCCGCGTGATCGACGACGGCCAAAAGCTCGCAGCCTGACGCCGCAGCGGCACTGCGGACGATCTCGCCGACTGCGGTACCGCCGGCCTGTACGGCCGCGCCGACAGTGGGCGGTGCGCTTGGCGCGGCGTAACGCCGCGCGCGGCGTTTCACGCCGCCCAAGTTGTGGACGCGCGCGATGATCTCCTGTCCCGGGTAGCAGCCCTTGTCGAACGACACGGCGCCGAGCGCGTCGAGGTTCAGCATTTGCGCGACGAACCGGTCGGCGACGGCGCTCGTGATTGCGGGAATGCCGAGGCGGATTTCGGCGAGCGCTACATCACCGGCGCTCGCGGTCGTAAGGCCGGCCGCGAACGACGCGAGCGCGGCCGGAGCGCCCAGGACTTGCCAATACGAAGGGCCCACACGGATGAAGCCGAGCTCGCCGCGGCGCACGAGCTGGCCCGCCGGCGTGTCGGCCGTGACGCCGCGCGCTGCGAGCCACTCACCGGCATCGCCGAGCAGCGCCGCGACGCCGACGTCGGTCGCGAGCTCGAGCGTCGCTTTCGCGCGCAGCACGAACATGCGGAGCTTTTTCAAGAGGTCGTCGGCGCCGTCGCGCGGCGTGACGAGCAGCCAGCGATCGGGGAACCGGCAGATGCGCAGGAGGGCACGCGCGCGGCCGCGCGCATCGGCCCAGCCCGCGAGCGGCGCGTGTATCGGCTCTACTCCCAAGATGCCTTGGCACAGCTGAGCGTGGAGGAACGCCGCCGCGTCGGCACCGCGCACGTCGAGGCAAACGCTGTCGCTCGGTGCTGCGTATTGAAAAGCCATCGGCCGGTCCGTCGTCGCGCGTTAGCACCGCGAAATATCGCGGTACGCAAGCCTGTCGTAGTGCGGAGTCTAGGGGTTTCTGGCAAAATTTGCCGATGCCCGATGAGAGTGATTCAACGCCGGTCGCCGTAACGGCACCGGCAGCGCGGCCTCGTGTCGATGCGCCGCCGACACCGGCGGGCACTCGACAGGCCCCCCAGAGCCGTGAGATCGGCGGACCGAAAGGCCCCGAGCCGACGCGTTTCGGCGACTGGGAGCGCGCGGGACGCTGCATCGATTTCTAGATAGGGAGAGGGCGAGCAATGCGCGGAGTGGAGCGACCGGTGTCGCCGCACTGGATCTACCGGTGGGAGATCACGATGTGGCTGTCGAGCCTGCATCGGATCACCGGGCTCCTGCTCTCGCTCGGCGCGGTCGTGCTCGCCGCTTGGCTCATCGCCCTCGCGAGCGGCCCCGACTCGTTCGCGACAGCGAGCGCGATCGTCGGCGCCCCCTGGTTCAAACCGCTACTCGTCGGTTGGACGTTTTGCTTCTTCTTCCACCTCGCGAACGGCGTACGGCACCTGACGTGGGATGCCGGTTACGGTTTCGATCCGCAGCGAATACGCGCGAGCGGACGGTGGGTCATCGCCCTGACCTTGCTCGCAACCGCGGCGTTCACGTACGCCGCGATCATCTGAGGACGCGCCGATGAGCTTGATGACCCCGTTGAATCGCGTCCTCGGTTTGGGCACGGCCAAGGGTGCTGCCGAGCACTGGTGGCTCCAGCGCGTCACGGCCGTCGGGCTGCTGCCGCTCGGGCTCTGGTTCGCGTACGCGCTGCTCACGCTGCGCGGCTTCGACTACGCGTCGGTCACGGCCTGGGTGCGTGAGCCCGTCGCGAGCGTTCTGCTGATCCTGCTCGTCGTGGCCGTGGGCTATCACTCCGCGCTCGGCGTGCAGGTCGTCGTCGAGGATTACGTCACGGGCAAGGGCAGCAAAGCGGCCACGCTCATCGCGTCGACGCTCGCGCACGTCGGCCTCACGATCGCGGGGGTGTTCGCCGTGCTCAAGATCGCGTTCGGATCGTAAGGACATGACCAAAGAGTACGAGTTCATCGATCACAGCTACGACGTCGTCGTCGTCGGGGCCGGCGGCGCCGGTCTGCGTGCGACGCTCGGCCTCGCCGAACAAGGGCTGTCGACGGCCTGCTTGAGCAAGGTGTTCCCTACGCGCAGCCACACCGTGGCCGCGCAAGGAGGGATCAGCGCGGCGCTCGGCAACATGGGCGAGGACGACTGGCGGTGGCACATGTACGACACCGTCAAGGGGTCGGACTGGCTCGGTGACCAAGACGCGATCGAGTACATGTGCAAGGAAGCGCCGGCCGCGGTCATCGAGCTCGAGCACTACGGCGTGCCGTTCTCGCGCACCGAGGAGGGCCGCATTTATCAACGGCCGTTCGGCGGTATGACGACGCACTTTGGCAAAGGCATCGCGCAGCGCACCTGCGCGGCTGCGGACCGCACCGGGCACGCAATGCTGCACACGCTCTACCAGCAGTCGCTGAAGCACGCGGCCGAGTTCTTCGTCGAGTTCTTCGCGATCGATCTGATCATGCGCGACGGCGCTTGCGAGGGTGTCGTCGCACTCGATCTCGCGACTGGGCGGCTGCATCGTTTCCGCTCGCGCGTGGTGATTCTCGCCACCGGTGGCTACGGCCGCGCCTTTTTTTCGTGCACGGGCGGTCATACGCAAACCGGCGACGGCAATGCGATGGTCCTGCGCGCGGGCCTCCCGCTTCAGGATCTCGAGTTCGTCCAGTTCCATCCGACCGGCGTCTACGGCGCCGGCATGCTGATCACCGAAGGCGTGCGCGGGGAGGGCGGATATCTCACCAACTCCGCAGGCGAGCGCTTCATGGAGCGTTATGCGCCCAACGCGAAGGACCTCGCGTCGCGCGACGTCGTGAGCCGTGCGATCACGATCGAAATCCGCGAGGGGCGCGGCGTCGGGCCGCACAAAGATCACGCGCATCTCCACCTCGAACACTTGGGATCCGACGTGATCGAGGAGCGGCTACCCGGCATCGCCGAAACCGCGAAGATCTTCGCAGGCGTCGACGTCACGAAGGCGCCGATCCCCGTGCTGCCCACGGTGCACTACAACATGGGCGGCGTGCCGACGAACTATCACGGCGAGGCGCTCACGCTCGACTCGAGCGGCAAGGACCACATCGTGCCGGGCCTCATGGCGGTCGGCGAAGCAGCGTGCGTTTCCGTGCACGGCGCGAACCGCTTGGGCTCGAACTCGCTCATCGACCTCGTCGTGTTCGGCCGCGCTGCGGCGATGCGTTGCGGTGAGCTCATCGAGCGCGGCTCGCGGCCGAAAGCATTCGCGGCGGGTGCGGGCGACGAGGCCGTCGCGCGGCTCGACAGGCTGCGCAACGCGAAGGGCAAGACGCCGACGGCCAAGCTGCGCCTCGACATGCAACGCGTCATGCAAGGCCATGCCGCCGTGTTCCGCACGGGCGAGTCGCTGCAAGAAGGGACTACGAAGCTCGAGCAGGTGCTCGCCTCGCTCGCCGACGTCGGCGTCAGCGACCGCACACTGATTTGGAACACCGACCTCGTCGAAACCCTCGAGCTCGACAACCTGCTGCTGCAAGCGATGGGCACGATCAAATCGGCGCTCAATCGCACCGAGAGCCGCGGCGCGCAAGCGCGCGAGGACTACCCGGAGCGCGACGACGCGAATTGGCTCAAGCACACGCTCTGCTGGGTCGACGCCCGCGGCGCGGTGCGCTTCGACTACAGGCCCGTCACGATGACGACGCTAACCGACGAAGTGAAACCGATCCCGCCAAAGGCCAGAACCTACTGAGGCATGGGACGCTGAAATTTTTGGTCAAGAGCAGCGATTCCGGAGGCGGCTCACGCGTGGCGAGGGGCTTCCGGGACGCTCG
>DATFFV010000344.1:0-12182 GCA_035249885.1 Gammaproteobacteria bacterium
CTCGAGCCGGCGAAATGGGCATCGGTGCTCGTGTAGTCGAACGACAGGGAATTCCTGTCGTTGATGCCGACGTCCAAAACGAGCTCATAGCCGTCCGACTCGACCGTCTCGTCGAAATTCTCGAAGCGGCCGTCGGGAAACGCCGGATTCTCGAAGTCGATGTCGATGAGGTTCTCGATGTCGCGCGTGAAGTAGATGATCTGCCACTGCAAAGCCGAGTCGCCGCCGCTGCGGCCGCCGAACCCGACCTCGACGTTCGTGCCTTCCTCGGGCTCGAGATCGGGATTACCCACCTCGCAGCAGTCGCGGAGATACAGCTCTTCGGCGTCGGGCAGCCGGAACGAAGTGCCGATTTGGCCGCGCAGGAACAACCGGTCGTTCAAGTCGTGCTCGCCGCTGAAGTTCCACACGGTCTTGTCGGCCTCGCCGCTCAGCGTGTTGTAGCGCGCGCCGAAGGCGAGGCGCGTGTTGTCGAGCTGGCTCTCCGATGTGCGAATCTGGGCGTAGACCGCTTGCACGGTCTCGGTCTTGTCCTCGATGAGCCAAACCTCGTCCTCGCCCCAGAAGCGCTGGTAGTCGTAGCCCACGGCGAACTCGACGGAATTCGCCGGGCGGAACTCGGCGACGGCCGTCACGCCGTAGTCTTCGAAGCCCCAGAACAGGTGGTCGCTGACGACGGTCTGCGTGCCCGTCAGGACGCCGCCCGGCCCGCGGTCGTTGTAGACCTCGGTGAACTCGGTATCCCAGTCGTGCCAGTACGCCTTGACGTACAGGTCGACGGTGTCGCCCGCCGCCAGGTCCCACTTCGCGGTGATCCAATCGTCGACGCGCTCGTTCTTGCTCACGGCCGCCCAATAGGGCCGCGCGAAGTCGAGGTCGTTGTCGGTGCGCTGGTAGGCCAGCGTCAAGCGCGAGCGGTCCGTGAGGTCGTAGGCGTACTTGGCGCCGAACGTGAGGGTGTCGTAGCTGCGCTCGAGATCGGTGCCGCTCGGCTGGTACGCCGACGTGTCGAACGGCTGGAAGCCGTCGGACTCGTCGTTCGCCACGAACAACACGATCTGATGCTCGCCGATCCCCGTGCGATAGTCGGCGTTCACGTGCGCGCCGTTGTGGTCGTCGAAGCCGATGCCGATGCTGCCCGCGGGCTCGCCGCTGAACGCCTTGGTCACGACGTTGACGACGCCGGCCGTCGACTGCGTGCCGTAGAAGATGCCCTGGCCGCCGTAGAGCACCTCGACGCGCTCGACCATGTTGGCCGGAATCGTGTCGAGGGGCGACGTGGTATTGTACAGACGGTTGGCCGTGCGCACGCCGTCGACGAGCCAGAGCACGTCTTCGCAGCGCGACCCCTGCAACGAGCAGTTGATGTAGTCGAACGGCCCGTTCTTCGGCGCAACGTAGAGACCGGGCACCTGCATCTGCAGAGCCTGGCTCAGATCGTCGAAGCCACCGAGCTCGAGGTCGTCGGCCGTCAACGTCTCGAGCCGGTTGCCGAACTCGGCGAGCTGTTGCGGCGTGGTCTCTTCGAGGCGTTGGCCGATGACGAAGAGCTCTTCGTCGTTCTGCGCCAAGGTAGGCGTTGCGGCGGCGGCGACGGCGAGCGAGAGGAGCGTCTTGCGAAGCATCATGCGGGGGGTACTCTGGTGTGGTGTTGTTGAAACGCAGCAAACTGGCGCGAGCCGGGCGAGCACGCGCAGGCTACAGACACAAAGTCGAACGGAAGAAGTTAACTACAGTTCTTTAACAGTTAAGGTGCGAGCCGCCACGGCGCGAAGCCGTATTAACCGTGGTGAACCTGCAACACACGGCACGGCTGAGCGACAATCGCCACCAACGGAAACCAGGAGCCGACCCATCAAACTGCATCGCTTGACCCTCGTCCCGCTGCTCGCTTGCGCGGCCTCGGCCGCGGCGCACAACGCGATCTGCGACTGCTACGACAACGGCGACGAGACCATCACCTGCGAAGGTGGCTTCAGCGACGGCGGCAAGGCCGTCGGCGTGCCCGTGCGCGTGCTCGACGGCAGCGGCAAGGTGCTCATCGAGGGTGCAATGAGCGACAACAGTGATTTCACGTTCGCCAAACCCAAGGTCGAGTTTCGCGTGCAGTTCGACGCCGGGCAGGGCCACGTCGTCACGATCGACGGCCGTGACATCGAGGAGTAAACGAGGCGGCGCCCGAGCGGCGCCCGCGGGTTTTGCCGCGGCGGCCGCGTCGTTGCTGGCGCTCGGCGTGCACGGCCCCGTGCGCGCGCATTTCCAGCTTCTCTACACGCCCGAAGCCGCGCTCGTCGAGGCGGCCGAGATTCCGTTCGCGCTCGTCTTCTCGCACCCGTTCGACAACGGCTTCACGATGAGCATGGGAACGCCCGAGGCGTTCTACGTCGTGAGCCAGCGCGGCGAAGCCGAGCCGCGCACGACGGACCTCACGCAATACCTCGAGCCGATCGAGTGGTCGGGCGTCGACAGCAAGGCGGCTGCGTTCGTCGCCCATCCGCCGCGCAGCGTCACGCGCTCGCTCGGCGACTACACGTACGTCCTCGAGCCCGCGCCGTACTACGAAGCGCAAGAGGACAAGTACATCCAGCAGATCACGAAGACCGTCGTCAACATCGGCGGCATACCGGGCGCTTGGGATCGGCCGCTGGGGCTTCCCGTCGAGATCGTGCCGCTCGACAAGCCGTACGCGAACTGGGTCGGCGGCGTGTTCCGCGCCGTCGTGCTCTCGGGCGGGGAGCCCGTGCCACACGCCGAGATCGAAGTCGAGTATCTGAACCACGAGCCGGACCTCGCGGCGCGCCGTTTCGACCCCGAAGGCAAGATCACGGCACCGCAGGGCTCGTTCGCCACGCTCAGCATTCGCGCCGACGCGCAGGGGCAAGTCATGATCGGCTTGCCGAAGGCGGGGTGGTGGGGCCTCTGCGCGCTCGACCTCGACAACGGGCTCACGCACGAGGGCAAGGAGCTCTCCGTCGACGCCGTGCTCTGGATCAAAGCCACGGACATGACGAAGTGACGCCATGAGCGCGACGGCCATCGAGCTCGTTCGACCCGCAGGCGCACGCTACGAAGGGCTCGCGCTCGCGGCCGCGACGCTCGCGGTCGCCGGCGCGCTCGCACTCTACGTGCGCGCGCATGGCAGTGAAGGCTTCACCGAGCCGCTCCATGACTGGCAGGTCAGCGCGTTCGAGACGCTCACGGGCGCCGATCAGGCGGTCTACAACGCGCTCTATACCGTCAAGGACGAGATCCCGCTGATCTACGACGACATCAATCTCTTCAACCCGCCCGGCGTGAAGTTTCGCTGGCCGAACCTCGATGACTTTCAGGAATGGCTGTTGCCGCCGTTCTACAAGGATACGAGCTGGCGGCAGAACGGCTCGCTCGCGTGGTCGCTCTTCGAGCCGCTCGCCGAGGGCGAAATGCAGGGCTCGACGATGTACCTCGGCACTGACGGCACGCTGCCGGGCCAGGGCTCGTTCCTGCTAATCATCGGTCACGTGCACGCCGGCATCACGAACAATAACGCCATCGTCATCTGGTGGCACGAGCAGAATCACGTCGAGATGCCGCAGAGCGGCTTTCGCGACGGCTTGATTCTTCAGGGCTGGAGAGAGGTCGTTCCCTACAGCGGCGCGCAGGAGGTCAGGCGGATCTTCGGCGACGATGCGCCCGCGGCCTTCCCCGAGCTGCCGGAGGGCATCGGCACCGCGCCCGCCGTGCCAGAGAGTGAGAGCGAGGACGTCGAGTCCATCATCGAAGGTGCGTTGGAGAACTAGGCCATGCGGTGTCGGACGAGGACGTTGTTTTTGGGGCTCGTTGCGAGCGCGACCGCGCTGCTCGCGCCGGGCGCGCACGCGGCCGAAGGCGCGAGGCTCGAGGTCGGCATCACGCTGCATCCGTACTACAGTTTCGTCGCGAAAATCGTCGGCGACCGCGCCGACGTCGTGCCGCTCATCGACGCCGATGCGAACCCGCACGGCTACGCGCCGCAACCCGCCGACATGATCCGCATCATGTCGATGGACGTGCTCGTCGTGAACGGCATCGGCCACGACACGTGGGCGTTCGAGATCCTCGACGCCGCGGGTTTGCGCGACACGCTGCCGTTGATTTACGCCAACGACGGCGTGTCGTTGATTCCCGTGGCTGGCGACCCGAGCGGCGCCAAGGTCGTCAACCCTCACACGTTCATCTCGACGACGGCCGCGATCCAACAGGTCTACACGATTGCGCGCAAGCTCGGCGAGCTCGACGCCGCGAACGCTTCGTATTTCCGCGACAATGCGCGCCGCTACGCGCTCGAGATCCGCAGGCTGCGGTCCGAGTTCGACGCCAAGATCGCGGGCGCAGAGCTCACGAGGTTTCGGTGCGCGACGATGCACAGCGGCTACGACTACATCCTCCAGGAGCTCGGGCTCCAGGTGAAGGCCGTCATCGAGCCGCGCCACGGCGTCGAGCCCACGGCGCGGCAGCTCGCAGACACAATCGATCGCATCCAGTTTGCCGACGTCAATGTGCTGTTCGCCGAGAAGTATTTCGCGAGCAAGCTCTCGGACACGATCAGGGAAGCCACGGGCGTCAGGATGTACTCGATCTCGCACATCAGCAGTGGCGAGTACACGCCCGATAAGTTCGTCGACGAGATGCGCGAGAACCTCACGACGCTCGCGACGGCCATACTGGACACCGCGAAGGAGCCCTGAACGTGCGCGGGCCGGCGATCGAGTTCGAGGGCGTGGGCCTCACGCTCGGCAACACCGAGATCCTGCGCGACGTGAGCTTCAAGGTGCGCGCCGGCACGATTCATTGCATCGTCGGAGCCAACGGCGGCGGCAAGACCTCGCTCGTGCGCTCGCTGCTCGGCCAGATGCCGCATTCCGGCCGCATCGGGATCGAGTGGGCCGAAGGTCGCGTCATCGGCTACGTGCCGCAGGCGCTCGATTTCGACAAGAGCCTGCCGATCACGGTGAGCGATTTCATGGCGATGGCGTGCCAGCGACGGCCCGTGTTTCTCGGCGTCACGAAGGCGCGCCGCCTCGCGATCGATGCCGCGCTCGAACGCCTGGGGCTTACGAGCAAGCGGCGCACGAAGCTCGGCAGCCTGTCGGGCGGCGAGCGCCAGCGCGTGCTGTTCGCGCAGGCACTGATTCCGGAGCCCACGCTGCTCGTGCTCGACGAGCCGATGACCGGCCTGGACCTCGCCGGCAAGGAGATCCTGGAGCGCACTATCGTCGCGTTCGTCAAAGCCGGCGGCACGGCGCTCTGGATCAACCACGACATCGTGCAGGTGCACCAGTTCGCCGACGCCCTCACGTACGTGAACCGCACCGTGCTCCTCGACGGTGCGCCGCGCGAGGTGCTCCTGACTGGGGTGGCCGCGGAGCTGTTCCCGACGCTGACGTTGCCCGCGCGCGAGGCCGCGCGCGCATGAGCTCCCTCTACGACATCCCGCGCCAGTTCATCATCTCGCTCGCCGAGGGCGGCACGATCCATTACACGTTCGCCTATGCGTTCGTCGTCAACGGCTTCTTGTGCGCGTTCATCATCGGTCCGCTGCTCGGCGGCATCGGCACGATGGTCGTGGCGAAGCGCATGGCGTTCTTCTCGCAAGCCGTCGGCAACGCGGCGCTCACGGGTGTCGCGATCGGCGTCATCATCGGCGAGTCTTACACGGCGCCCTACATGTCGATGTTCAGCTTCTGCCTGCTGTTCGCGCTGTTTCTCAACTTCTCGAAGAACCGCACGAAGATGTCGGCAGACACGCTCATCGGCGTGTTCCTGTCGATCTCGCTCGCGATCGGCGCCACGGCGCTGCTCTGGGTCTCGGCCAAGGTCAACACGCACATCCTCGATACGGTGATGTTCGGCTCGATCCTGACGGTCAACGACACCGATATCAGCGTGCTGCTCGTGACCACCGCGCTCGCCGCGGTGACGGCGTTGCCGCTGTTCAACCAGATGCTGCTCGCGAGCCTGAACCCGAGCCTCGCGCACGTGCGCGGTATCAAGGTGCATCTCCTCGAGTACGTGTTCGTGCTGCTCGTGACGATCCTCACGGTGGCGTGCGTCAAGATCATCGGCGCCGTGCTCGTCGAGGCGCTGCTGCTGATTCCGGCTGCCGCGGCGCGCAATTTGACCCGGTCGATGCGCGGCTTCGTGCTCACGAGCATTGCGTTCTCGACCGCGAGTTGCCTCGTCGGCATCTGGGCGCCCATGCGTTACGACCTGCCCGTGCCGTCGGGCGGCGCGATCATCCTCACGGCCGCGGCGCTCTTCGTCGTGACGATGCTCGTACGCATGACGATGCCGCGGTACCGCGAGGCGAGCTTCTAGGCCATGCGACTGGAGCTCACCAAGCATGGCTGTCGCGTAGCGCTGGCGCTGCTCGCCGTCACGACCGCGTGCGGGCAGCCTGCGGCCCCCGGGGCTCGGCCCACGGTGCTCACGGGTACACAGGCCACGTATTCGCTTGGCGTAGCGCTGACGTCCGGCACACCCGTCGAGGTCGTCAACGTGCCGGCCGACGGCCGCCAGTTCGCGCTGCTCAAGGACTACGTCGAACGCCGTAAGGAAGCGCTTGCTCCGACGTTCCAGGCGGCGACAGCGGCGATCACGCTGACGAACGCGCTGCCCGGCGACCCTCTCTATCGATTTGCGCGCGACGCCAACATTCGCATCGTCGACATCGAGGCCGCGGTGCCGTGGTCCCTCGACCGGCCCGGTGTCGCGCTCGCGGACTCGCCGGCCTCGAACGTGCCCTGGGGCCGCGGCACGGACGTCGCCGAGACGGCAACGGCGCCCTATTTCTGGCTCAGCGTCTCGAACGCGATCCGCATGGGGGACGTCATCGCTCACGATCTCGAGGCGCTATTCCCGGACCACGCAGCGCGCATCGCGGCGAACGTCGACGCTCTCAAGCGCTCGTTGCTCGCGTTGCGCGGCGAATATCAGAATCGGCTCATCGCCGGCGGCGACGATGCAGTGTTCGCGCTCACGGGCGATTTCGTCTACTTCACGAACGACCTCGGCCTCTACGTGGACGGCTATTTCATCAAGCAGGACGTGCGTTGGACGGCCGACGACCTCGCGAATCTCACGCGTCACTTGCGCGAGCGCGGCATCAAGGTCGTCATCCACCGCTGGTTGCCGAGCGACGCGATCCAGGACGCCGTGCGCGCCGCGGGTGCCGAGCTCGTCGTGCTTGACACGGCCGATCCCGGCATCGTCGTCGATCGCGCGCTCGCGGCCGACGGCTTGCAGCAGGTCTTGAAGAGCAACCTCGAGAGCGTCGCGGCTGCTTTCGCGAAGCCGTGACGGACCCATAGCGCGAGCCTCGTGCCCGTGCCCCCGCTATAGTGACCGCGGATGAACTTTAGTGAGGGACCGTGACCGAAACCGCGCTCGTTCCTCATCGGGAGACGCCGTCCGCCGTGCGGCTCGAGCTGTCTGCGGACGCTGAGCTCGTGGCGCCGGGCAGGAGTCTGACGCTGCACTATCGACTGCGAGGCGCTATCGGCGAGCTCGCGATTCCGCCGCGCGTACCCCCGCAACGTGCGAACGGGCTCTGGGAGCGCACGTGCTTCGAGGCGTTCGTCGCGGGACCGACAGGCGAGGGCTACCTCGAGCTCAACTTCTCGCCGTCGACCGAGTGGGCGGCGTATGCCTTCGAACGGTATCGGCACGGCATGCGGCCGCTCACGCTGGTGCGGCCTCCCGTGGTCACGGTCGCGGGCGACACCCAAGAACTTCGTGTGACGGCGAGCGCAGATCTCACGGGCGTCGCCGAGGCACGATGGCCGTGGCGCGTGGCGCTCTGCGCCGTCGTGGCGGATGCCGCGGGCGGACGGAGCTACTGGGCGTTGCGGCACACGAAACCCAACCCCGATTTCCACGACGCCGGTGGATTCGTGCTTTCTCTCGACGGGGGTGCTCCATGAAACTCGGTTTGGATCACTTGCTCGCCTCACACGCGCTGCGCAAAGAGCTGCGCGGCAAGCGCGTCGCGCTGCTCGCGCACCCCGCGTCGGTTACGCGCGACCTCACGCACGCGCTCGACGCGTTGGCCGCGCTACCCGAGGTGCAGCTCACGGCCGCGTTCGGGCCGCAGCACGGCTTGCGCGGCGACAAGCAGGACAACATGGTCGAGTCGGCGGATTTCTCCGATCCCGTGCATGGGATCCCCGTGTTCAGCCTCTACAGCGCCGTGCGCCGGCCCACGCCCGCGATGATGAGCACGTTCGATGTGCTGCTCGTCGACCTCCAGGACGTCGGCACGCGAATCTATACGTTCATCACGACGCTGCGCTACGTGCTCGAGGAGGCCGCGCTGCGTGGCAAGGCGGTCTGGATTCTCGATCGCCCGAACCCCATCGGCCGGCCCGTCGAAGGACTGCGACTGCGGCCCGGCTGGGAGAGCTTCGTCGGCGCGGGCCCTCTGCCCATGCGGCACGGCCTCACGATGGGCGAGCTCGCGCGGTGGTTCGTCGCCACGCTGAATCTCAAGGTCGAGTGCCGCGTCGTCGAGATGCAGGGCTGGAAGCCCGGCGAAGTGCCGGGCTACGGCTGGCCGCTCGGCGAGCGCAGCTGGATCAACCCGAGCCCGAACGTGCCGATGTTGACGTCGGCGCGCTGTTATCCGGGCACCGTCATGATGGAGGGCACGACGCTGTCCGAAGGCCGCGGCACGACGCGGCCGTTCGAGGTTCTCGGCGCGCCCGACCTCGACGCACAAGCGCTCGTCGCCACGATGCACGAGCTCGCGCCGCAGTGGCTGCGCGGCTGCGCGTTGCGCACCTGTTGGTTCGAGCCGACGTTCCAGAAGCACGCGGGCGTGCTCTGCGCCGGAGTCCAGATTCACGCCGAGGCGCCCGTCTACGACCACGCCAAGTTCCGGCCGTGGCGCCTCCAGGCGCTCGCGTTCAAGGCGGTGCGCAAGCTCGCGCCGAAGTACGATCTCTGGCGCGACTTCGCGTACGAGTACGAGCACGGCCGGCTCGCGATCGACCTCATCAACGGCACGGACCTGTTGCGTAAGTGGGTCGACGACCCGCGGAGCACGCCGGCCGATCTCGACGCGCTCGCGCTCGCCGATGAGAAGGCCTGGCAAAAGGAACGCCGGCCCTTCCTTCTTTACTGACGCGGCGTGATTGTGGTGGTGCTGGCGTCCGTCAACAAGCCGACCGCGGCAAGTCGCCGCAGGCGTCGAACTCGATCTCGACCGTCGCATGGGTAATGCGGAAGTGCTGCACGAGCTGCCGCTTGATCTCGCGCACGGCGTGGGCGGAATCCGTTCCCGTGGCGATGCTCGCGTGCAGCGTGACCATGGGCCGTTCCTGGCTGATCGACCAGGCGTGGACGTGGTGGACGTCGAGCACGAAGGGCAGCTCCGCCTTGAGCTTGTCGCACAGGGCGCGCGAATCGACGTCGGGCGGCGAGCCTTCGAGCAGGATGTGGCCGCTGTCGGCCACGACGCGCCACGCCGAGCGCAAGATGATGAGCGCCACGACGATCGAGAGCAGGGGATCGATCGGCATCCAGCCCGAGGCCAAGATCACGACGGCCGCAATCACGGCCGCGACCGACCCTAACAGGTCGCCGACGACGTGGAGCACGGCCGCGCGGATGTTGAGGTTGTCCTTGTCGCCGGACCGCAGCACGAGGAACGCGACGACGTTGACGCCGAGGCCCGCGATCGCGATCGCGAGCATCGGCCATCCCAAGACCTCGACGGGGGCGGCGAGCCGCTGCACGGCCTCGACGACGATCCAACCGGCAATCGCAAAAAGCGCGACGCCATTGACGAACGCGACGAGCACGGCGAAGCGGTCGAAACCGTAGGTGCGCCGCCAGTCCGCCGGCCGGCGCGTGAGCCTGAAGCCGAGCCAGGCGAGCGCCAAGCTCGCGAAATCCGTGAGCATGTGGCCCGCGTCGGCGAGCAGCGCGAGCGAGCCCGCCACGATGCCGCCCACGACCTCGGCGACCATGAAGCCACCCGTGAGCAACGCGGCAATGCCGACGCTGCGCTCGTTGGCTTCGTGGCCGTGATGATGCGCGTGGTCGTGATGCTCGTGCGGCTGCGCGTGGGATTGCTGCATGGCTGTGCGGCTCGCGGCCCGAATACTAGCACGCGATTTGACCCGCTCGCCGTCCGCGCCGATCATGGCGGGACTTTCGACAGAGCGCCCGCCCAAGGGCGCCGACCGAACAATAATCACCGGCGGACGCGTGGCGCTCAGG
Organism: Gammaproteobacteria bacterium; assembly: GCA_035249885.1. GTDB lineage: Bacteria > Pseudomonadota > Gammaproteobacteria > Steroidobacterales > Rariloculaceae > FEN-1219. Next base: position 10,240 of record DATFFV010000344.1, read on the forward strand.
GCACGGCAAAAACTCGGCAAGTACCGCATCGAGCGGCGCATCTCCGAAGGACCGATCGCGACTGTCTACGAAGCCGTCGACACGATTCACGGTCGTGCCGTGGCGCTCAAGATTCCGCACGAAAGCTCGATGAGCGAGCACTTTCTCGTGGACTTCAAGCGCGAGGCGCGGCTCGCGCACCGGCTTGAGCACGCCAACATCCTGCCGATTCGCGACGCCTCGTTCATCGAGGACCGCTTCGTGATTGCGATGCCGCTCGGCGAGCGCTCGCTCACGAGCCGAATGAGCCGCCGCATCGCGACCCACTCGGCGCTCGAGCTCATCGAGCAGGCGCTCGCGGCCGTCGCGCACGCCCACCGCGCCAACATCATTCACTGCGACATCAAGCCCGACAACTTCATTCTGTTTCCGGGCAACCGGCTCAAGCTCACGGACTTCGGGTTCTCGAAAGTGGTGCAGGGCACCCTGCGAGCCTCGGGCTCCGGCACCGTAGGCTATATCGCGCCCGAGCAGGCCGTCGGCCGGCCGAAGTTCCAGTCCGACGTATTCTCGCTCGGGCTCGTCATCTACGAGCTGCTCTCGGGCCACGTGCCGGAGTGGCCGTACGACTGGCCGCCGCCCGAGATCAAGCGCGTGCGCGAGAAGCTGGGCTCGAAGCTCGTCATGTGGCTCAAGCGCGCGATCGAGGTGCGGCCCGAGAAGCGCTTCAAGAACGGCGACACGATGTACCGCGAGTTCCTGCGGCTGCGCAACGGCGCGGGCAAGAAGCGCAAGGGGCGCGTGAGCAACGCCGACGATCCGTCGCTGTGGCAGCAGGTGCTGTTCCGTCAGTTCCGGCGCAAGTACGGCAAGTCGATCGAGGCACGCTATCGCTGCCGCCACTGCGGCGGCCCCGTCTCGGAGCTCATGCAGTGCTGCCCGTGGTGCGGCACGGAGCCGCCGCTCGACCGCCACAATAGCAGTCATCCGGCCGAGTGCCCGCGGTGCCGGCGCGGCGTCAAGACCGACTGGCACTATTGTCCGTCGTGCTACGGCCCGGGGTTCGAGGTCGAGACGACGCGCCGGTTCTCGGACAAGCGCTATAGCGCCAAGTGCCACAATCACAAGTGCCGCGGCCCTCTGATGCCGTTCATGCGCTACTGCCCGTGGTGCCGTGCGAAAACCAAGCGTCCGTGGACGCTACCCGGCAGCACGACGCGTTGCCCCCGTTGCCGCTGGGGCGTCGACACGAACTTCTGGCACTACTGCCCGTGGTGCACGAAGGCGCTCGAGTCATGAGTGCGGCCGGCGACCGCGTGCAGCTATTCCTCGGTGAATACGAGCGCGCGCAAGCCGACCATTCGTTGCCGCATGGCGATGTCTGTGTCCGCAGCGTGCGCTCGCCCGAGAAGGACACGTTCAGCGAGGACGCCGCGGCCGTCATCCAGCTCGGCGACGACTCGCTCGTGCTGGCCGTCGCCGACAGCGTCGGCGGCAACCCTGCGGGCCGCGAGGCGGCGAACGCCGCGGTGCAGACGCTCGCACGAGTCTTGAAAAAGCTACCGGACGACGAGCCACAGTTGCGGCCCGCGATCCTCGACGCCGTCGAGGCGGCCAACAAGGCCGTGCTGGGGCTCGCGCGCGGCGCGGCGACGACGCTGGTCGTCGCGCAGCTCGATGCGACGCGGCTGCGCAGCTATCACGTCGGCGATTCGGAGCTGCTCGCCGTCGGGCAGCGCGGCCGCATCAAGCAGCGCGTCGTGCCGCATTCGCCGACGGGCTTCGCCGTCGAGGCCGGCTTGCTCGGCGAGGACGAAGCCGTACAGCACGATCAGCGCCACGTGTTGTTCAACGTCATCGGCTCGTCGGACATGCGTGTCGAAGTCGGCCCCATGTTGCAGCTCGCGGCGCGTGACACGGTGCTGCTCGCGAGCGACGGCTTGTTCGACAACCTCTACATCGAC